>CAZBKP010000196.1:0-3095 GCA_964492525.1 uncultured Cardiobacteriales bacterium | reverse complement strand
CCCTACGATAGCGATCGTATCAGCAGAGATGATATTTAAACGCTCATCATTTTCATGTTGATCTACGAAAATAGAGCCATTATTAAACGATAATTCATGGAGATGCCCACCATCCACGACGAGATTTGCATCACCACCGTGTAGCCCTAAAGATGCATTCCCTAAGGCATCAAAAGCATCATTATTTAAGGTTAAGGCACCCTCATTGACATTAAAATTCCCTGTAAACTCATGATTACCCTTAGGAGAGTTTAATGTAATCTCTTTTGCGGATACATTCATTGTTCCCTTGCCAGATAAATCATATCCGACGTTATAATTGCCATCTTGTTGCACATTCCACTCAGTATTTTGTTCCAAAGAGAGAACGCCATTAAATCCTGAGTGATCGCCCGTTGCAGTAATAACATTATCCGTAAGATGAATGTCGCCATTGCCCGTTAAAGTATTCCCAACAGTGCCATTTACGCCTTCGTTAAAATTAAGCGTCCCCAACACATCGACAGAACCTGATCCTAGATTATTCACGTTCGTGACATTCACCTGAGCGATATTTTGAACATTAATTGCCCCTGCATATGCGCTGTTATCTCCTTTTAAGGTGATCTCTTTTGAATTTAAATTTAGAGTATTGCTCTGATCTCCTGTTAAGGCATTCGCAAAATCGCCTGAACCATTGACTGCAACAACATTATCCCCCGCTAGAAGAATAGAACCATTCCCTAATCCATCCGCAGCATTAAGGGTTGTGCTAGCATTTTTACCAAGCGCAACCGTTGCAGAAAGGTCTTTGTTACTTGAATTAACAATAAGTTTCCCTTCTTCAACCTTTATACTCGAATCGCTATCGCCTTGGAGAGTGCCCTCTATCGTGCTGTCACGATCTGCTGTTAAAACTAATGATCCTTTATTAAGGTCTAATACTGAGCCTGTATTCAGGGTAATTGAATCCGCATCTTGCGAATGTCCTTGTAAATCGAGCGTACTATTACTATTAAAAATAATATTTCCTTTCGATCCCAAGGCATTATCCGCACCTAGATTAATCGTTCCGCCATTTAAAAGAGAATCACCTTCATATTCATTTGTTTTTGCAAGCGTCAACGTTCCATTTTTGCTCGCAAGATAAAGATCTCCCTTACCTGTAATCGTGGCATTAAAAGTTTCGTCTTTTTCTGCAATCATACGAAACGCATCTTCTTCTACACCCAACAACTCAAGCTCAGAAAGATCCCCTGTGACAAAGTGAATCCCATTCTCTGTATTGACGTTATAGTCAAACACCGCATTTGCAGTATGTTTATTATTCTGGAGCAACTCACTTGAGGTTTGAATACTCTCATTAGGATTCACTTGCTTTCCATTAACGTTAATCGTTAATTGTGAAAGTTCATCTTCCGTGAGGCTATTGTCAGAATGGATAAACGAGATATCTTTATCTTCAAAGAGCGCAAATACCTCAGAATCCCCAACGATAATCTGGCCTTTCTTCTCATTTTCACCAAACTCATCCACGCCATCGACATTAAGATTAAGAGTGCTGTTTTGATTTACCGCTAAATTACCAGTATTGATAACACCTTCCGCACTATTATGATTTAAAGAGCCATCAAAAGAGAGCGTTCCTCCTGATAATACTAATCTACCCACGTTCGTTTCACCCGTTACGGTCGTCGCAGTTTGGCTTCCTAACGATAACGTCGCATTCGATAGTGCTGGGCTATTCGTTGTATTTAAATTAAATTGGCTATTAGTCAGGTGCAATGTTCCTTCAAACCCATTACCCACATTGCTCCCTAAGTCGAATGCCTGTTGGTTACCATTAACCGTGACAAGACCATTTCCGGTTAAAAGCTGATTGAAGACATAACGGTCACTCAAGGTATTATTAAGGGATAAGGTTCCATTGACATCAAACTTCAAATCGCTGTTTAATGATACCGCGCTATCGACAGATGCGCCCGTATCTTTTTGAATATCAACCGTTCCTGCAAAATTGCTGCCTGATTGATCAAAGACTAAATAGCTATCCTTACCCACAACGGATAGAGTTCCTTGTCCTTGAAGATTGGCTGTGAAATCTGAAAGCACATAGTGATTATCATTTAAATGGAGAGATCCATCCACCGTGATCGATTTTGTATTTCCAAACTGATCTTGATTGGAAATCTCAATCGTTCCTCCCTGATGAATATCAATATCCCCTGCGAATTTGCTATTATTTTTATCTAAAATCAAAGTCGCGCCGTTATTGATATTGATGAGTCCTTGACCTTCCCACCATCCGTTAAATGTGCCATCGTAACCTTCTAGATAATTTAACGAGCTTCCCTCGCCGATGATGACATTAAAGTTATCAATATTTTTGTCATTACTCACACGAAGATGAGAATTATCTTGAAGCACTATGTTAGAAGTGTGCAATCCTTCCGTTCTATTTTCCGAATGGAAAACCTGATCAAATAACGTCACATCCGAACCATTCTTAAAGATGATCTGGCTCTTTCTCGCAGGATCCTGATTGATAGGATTAATAATTGAGATATTCCCAATATTATTTTGTTCTGCATTCGATTGATAGCCATTAAAATTAATCTCAGTCGTAGAGAGATAAGTAATTCCATCTTGTGTAATGGATTTAAAAGCGGCACCATTTTCTATATCCATCTGGACTCGCCCTACATTTAGAACAATATCCCCTTTGACATCTGCATTTGATCCCAAATTAACCGTAGCTAAACCAAGCGTAAAATTTTCTGAATTAGGCGCCGTTGGACCTTTGTATTGATACGTTACATCGCCATTCACTTCGCTGTTAAGATTAAGTTTAACTGCACTTGATTTAGCAACGCTCCCACCGGGTTCCGTCATCCCTGTACCTACAATCTCAGCAGAGATATTCCCAGTAACATCGTGATTGACGGTAACGGTTGCATTACTTATCGGATTTATCAAGATGGCAGTGTTACCTTTACCCACATCAATCGTATCGGTTGTCACATGGTCATTTCCGTTGCCATACACAACTTCTGATGTAATGACCGCTAAAGAAGCATTGCTAAGCGTCAAGCCTAATCCAGTCAATATCGACAATA
>CAZBKP010000195.1:0-3242 GCA_964492525.1 uncultured Cardiobacteriales bacterium | reverse complement strand
CAATTTTGATCTCTTTATCAGAAAGTAGTCTTTTGAGCGTTTGGATGATTGTGATGTGTTGGCAAAATACAAAGAAATTTTGAACGTTTTGGGATTTCGCTTGCTTTAACGTCATTGCAACGCTCGGCATCGTTGTTTCAAAGCCAAGTCCAAAAAGCACAACATTGCGGTCAGGATTGGCTTTCGCAAGTGCCAAGGCATCCATCGGTGAATAAATTAATCTGACATCTGTGCCCTCTTGACGTGCTTTTAAGAGAGAGCCCTTTCTGCCAGGGACTCGAATAGCATCCCCAAAGGTGCAAAAAATCACCTCAGGATGTTTTGCAATTTCGATACACGCATCAATTCGTCCCATTGGGAGAACGCAAACAGGGCAACCGGGCCCATGGATAAACTCAATTTCAGGCGGGAGTAATCGCTCCAGCCCAAATTTGAAAATAGCATGCGTATGTCCACCACATACCTCCATGATATGAAGTGGTTTCTCTTTAGAAAAATGTGTCTTTTTGACCTCCGCATGAATTTGCGAAAGGAGGTGTTTAACTTGTTCAGGATTGCGGAATTCATCAATAAATTGCATCATAAACGCCTTTAGCTGTTAAACAAAATAGTAACATCAGGCTCTTCTTCTTGCATTGCATTGAGCGCGTTTAAAGTCTCTTTCGCTTCATCTTCATCAAGACGGCTCATTGCAAATCCCACATGAACAAGCACCCATTGATTCAAAAGCACTTCGGGATTTTCGGGGGCAACAAGTGAGATATCAATCTCTCGTTGAATTCCATTGACTTCTGCCGTTGCAAGATTGGATTCAGTTGAATGGATTGCGATAATTTTACAAGGAACACCTATGCACATTGTTCTGTCTCCAAAAAGTCGAGCCATGCATCCATTCCTTCTCCTGTTGTTGCAGAGAGTTTAATGACTTTTAAAGAAGGATTGATCATTCGGGCATTTTTGATGCAGTCATCAATATTAAAATGGACGTATTCTGCAAGATCAATTTTATTAATAATCATTAATCCCGCAGCAGCAAACATATGTGGATATTTAAGCGGTTTGTCATCTCCTTCCGTCACCGACATGACAACCACTTTGATTTTTTCACCGAGATCAAAACTAGCAGGGCAGACTAAATTGCCAACATTCTCGATAAAGAGAATGCCATTGTTTAAAGCGGGCAGTTCGTGCATCGCTTTATGTACCATATCTGCATCGAGATGACACCCTTTGCCTGTATTGACTTGAATTGCAGGAACGCCTGTACTTCGGATACGATCTGCATCATTAGAGGTTTGCTGATCCCCTTCTATAACCGCACACGGATATTGGGTTAAAATTCGCTTTAAAGTCTCCGTTAATAGCGTGGTTTTCCCTGAACCCGGGCTCGACATAAGATTCAAGGTAAGTGTACCTTGCTCTTTAAAGTGTGCGCGATTGTGCGCTGCAATTTCATCATTTTTAGCAAGGACGTGCTGTTCGATCTCTATTAGGCGTTGTGATCGATTGGAAGGATCCTCGTGATGATTGTGCTCATGAGGATGATGCCCATGATGTTCATGAGCATTTTCGTATGAATGATAATGGTAGTGATGATGAACATCGCCAGTATGGTGGTAATGGTGGTGAACAACCTGAGGAGACTCTGGGTGTATAGGGTGATGCTCATGCTCATGCTCATGCTCATGCTCATGGTCATGGTCATGAGTAGAGTCATCCGTTAATAATTGAGTGTCACAGCCACAGGTAATACACATAATTTTCTCCACTTATTCGACTTGGATCTTTTTAACCCAAACTTTATCATCCGCTTCTACATGGGTGAGCGTTTGATCACATAAAGAGCAGGTTGTGATAAAAATATTTTTAACAGGCACTGTTTCTTTGCAATGCTCGCACCATGCGGTTGCCGTTTGTTGCTCAAGATATAATGTGCAACCTTCCGCAATACTCTCTTTACAGACAAGATCAAAACAAAAACGTAATGATTCCAGCTCTACGCACGAAAGGGCGCCGACTTCCATCCAAACGGAAACGATTTTCTTTGCATGCGCTTTTTTAGCATGTTCAAGGATCATCTCATGTGTTTGGTAACAAAGGGTTAATTCATGCATGGTTAAGATTCAATACTATTGTCAATTCATAGTTATAACGGATTTTACTCTATAACTCACATTAATGATTGTCAATATTTAAAGAAATTTAATAATTAAGTGTCGATTTGTCGAAATCGTCATAAATGTCGAAATTTCAAATGACGATGATACGTTTGCTTAAACAAGATAGAGAAAAGCATGATATCTATATGATAGAGATCGATTTAATCTATCTTGAGATGATCTTTTGAGTTGGCATGATGATTGCTTTGTTGTAGCTAAGTTGAAACTTACAACAGGGAGATCATACATGAACCGCTTTGTTATAGCAGAGCCCAAAAAATGCATCGGGTGTAACACCTGTATGGCAGCTTGTATTGAATCGCATAAAAAGGTCGGGTTAGTCGCGCATGCGAGATTAACCGTTGTTCGTGATGAAGAGGATGGAACAGCCCCTGTTCTATGTCGTCAATGCGAAGATGCCCCTTGTGCGAAGGTGTGTCCAGTCAATGCGATTACACTTGAAGATAATGCTGTAGTCTTAAATGAAAGCACGTGCATTGGGTGTAAATTATGTGGACTCGCATGTCCTTTTGGTGCAATAACACCTGCAGCGAGTGATCCTGTCGCAATTCCTAATTGCTACGAGAATTACATTCCTGAATCACTTTTAAATGATATGCCAAGTAGCTCACCCTCTGTAAGCCCATTCTTATCTTGGAATGTGGGAAAGAAAATGATCGCAACGAAATGCGATCTTTGTGCATTTTCAGAAGAAGGACCCGCGTGTGTGAAAAGTTGCCCAACGGATGCACTATTTATTGTAGATAACTTATCTATTGATAATGCCTCAAAAATTAAACAAGAAGTTTTTGCAGCCTCTCTGGAATCAGCGAGTAATGCGAATCGATTACAAGGAGGAGAGTAGCCATGACATATACTATTTCCATGTTGTTACTATCGGTTATTCTCTATGTGGGAAGCGGAATTGCCTCCGCATGTTTTTCAAAAAATGAAGAACTTTCGATAAAAGTTGTAGGTGGATTTGGAGTTGCTGCAGGAGTTTTTAGCTTACTTGCGGTCTTACCGATCCTTTTTGGAGGCGGAATTATCGTCTATGAACTTTGGAGTCCATTTCCCTTTGCT
>CAZBKP010000194.1:0-3286 GCA_964492525.1 uncultured Cardiobacteriales bacterium | reverse complement strand
CTTTTTATCATATCCGACGATCATATCTTCAGTTAGCTTCGGATTAATTTTAGGATTACGTTTATTCTTTTTCAAAGCGTCAAAGGATTGGTTCATAATTGTAACCATAAAATTATCACGCATGGTTGTGGAAGCTCCCCCAAGCACAACTCCAAAAAGCCTTGTATTTCCTCTTTGAGCACTTGTCAGTAGATTAAAGCCTGATGAACGAATATAACCTGTTTTAATACCATCCGCACCTGGTAAATCATGATTCACACGATTATGCCCTGTAATGGTTTTCCCATTATACACAAACTTATCCGTTTTAAACCATTTGTAATATTTTGGAAAATGGTTGTATATTGCAACTCCAAGTTTTGCAAGATCTGTAGCAGTTGTGACTTGTCTAGGATTCGGTAATCCATTTGGATTGACAAAATTTGAGTTATTCATCCCAAGTCGTTTAGCAGTTTTATTCATGCGCTTGGCAAAATTTGCTTGGCTTCCTGATATTGTTTCAGCCATTGCGACAGCAACATCATTTGCTGATTTTACAATCAGCGCTTTAATCGCTGTTTCAACGGTGATAGAGCCACCTGCAGGTACGCCAAGTTTTGAAGGCTCTTGTGATGCGGCAAATTGTGAGAATCTTATGTGCTGATTTAACTTTAAACGACCTTTTGAGAGCTCTTCAAAAATGATATACAGTGTCATTACTTTTGTCACAGAAGCTGGGTAGCGAGCGGCATTTGAATTATGTTCATAAATGACTTTGCCTGTCTTTGGCTCAATAACGAGCGCTGAAAAACCAGTTTGTGCATAGGTAAATGAAGCGAATGTGCAAACAAGAACGAATAAAAATTTATAAAGAGTTAATCTCATATTATTGCTCAATATTAAAATGTTGTGCGAGTCCATAATATGCTGCTCGAAGTCCCATTGCTTCACCACCAATTGGTCTACCTGCACGATGACGAATATTCCAAGCCATAAGATCAATATGTGCAAAAGGAACATCTGCAACAAGAAATTCTTTTAAGAATAGAGCTGCGGTAATTGCGCCCCCGTAAGGTTGCGTAGAAGCATTAATCATGTCAGCATTCTTGGACAAAATCCAGTCATGATAGGGCTCATAAAAGGGAAGTCTCCAAACAGGATCAACATGTGTCATTCCATTATTCATCAGATTCATTGCAAGCATATCATTTGTAGAGAACAGTGCGGGAAGCTCCGTTCCTAAGGCAACGCGTGCAGCACCTGTCAATGTGGCAAAGCAAAGTAAAGTATCGCATTTTTGCTCAGTTGCATAGGTTAACGTATCTGCTAGGATAAGACGCCCCTCTGCATCAGTATTATCAATCTCTACAGATTTACCATTTCGCGCGATGATGATATCACCTGGGCGCATTGCATTGCTTGAGATACTATTTTCTACAATAGGTAGAAGCAATCTAAGATGAATTGGCCATTGATTCGATATAATCCATTCTGCTAGATTGAGTGCGTGTGCTGCTCCCCCCATATCCTTTTTCATTAATCGCATACCGTTAGAGGGTTTTATATCAAGTCCACCACTATCAAAACAGACACCTTTACCCACAAGGCTAAGATGCGGATTGTTTTCATTGCCGTAAACGACTTCGATTAATCTAGGCTCATACTCGCTTGCTTTTCCTACATGATAGATTAATGGGAAATTATTCTCTATAAGTGACGTTCCTTTCCACTCCTTAATCTCACAGTTACGATCCTTAAAAAGGTCAAATAGTGTGGCAGAAAACTCATCTGGGGTTAAATCATTTGAAGGACGATTAATAAGCGTACGTGTTAAATAATGTGCCTTAATTTCATTCAATAATTTGATACGGTTGATATGTTGAGGAATTGAAAATTGTACATTACGGCGTGCTTTAGATTGATATTGATTGTACCGATAACTTCCGAGGGCAAATCCCAATAAAAGATCATAGATTTTACTATCTTCTAAGTTTGTATTTGCAATGTAATAAATTCCTTGAGGAAGAATTTCATATAGATCGCCTAGCGTAAACATGAATTCTTTTTTATTAATCTTTACATAGACTTTAGAAAGTGCGCCTGTTTCATCAGGGATGATCAAAGTCGTTTGATCCGTTATCGTTGTAGAAAACCATCTTTGCTCAAAAGAGCTTAATGGAATATCTGAAATTTCCTCATAAATAAATAAGGGAATCATTTTGACATGAGCGGGGGCATTAATCAGTAATTCATTAATCATTTTTGAACTCCTTTCTATTGAAAGTCATCATTCATATTTTGCAGTAGAACTTCTCTGTTTCCGTTAGACTGTGGAGAAGAGATAATTCCTTGCTCTTCCATCTCTTCAATTAAACGAGCAGCTCGTTGATATCCTACTCTTAAACGTCGTTGAACGTAAGAAATACTTGCTCGTTTAGATTCCATCACAATTTTTACAGCTTCATCAAAAAGAGGATCTTCATTGTCTGAGGGGGCTAGAGCAACACCAGAAGCTTCAGGTGTTAGACCCGGTATTGGTTCTGTTGGATCATTTAAAATACCTTCAATAAACTCAGGTTCTCCTGTCAACTTTAAGAATTCAACAACTTTATTGACTTCATTATCATCCACAAATGCACCATGAACACGAATAGGTAAAGCAACACCAGGAGGAAGATAGAGCATATCACCATGTCCTAACAGTGATTCTGCACCTTGTTGATCTAAAATGGTTCTAGAGTCTATTTTACTAGAGACTTGAAATGCGATTCTCGTTGGAATATTCGCTTTTATTAGGCCTGTAATCACATCAACAGAGGGTCTTTGTGTCGCAAGAATAAGATGAATTCCAGAAGCACGAGCTTTTTGTGCAAGTCGAGCAATTAATTCTTCGCATTTTTTACCGACAAGCATCATCATATCTGCAAACTCATCAATTACAACCACAATGAAAGGAAGGGGTTCTAGATAAGGAGGCGATTCACTATCTGAAACATGATCATTTCGTTGCCATAATGGATCATAAATGGGGGAACCCTCATTAATCGCATCTGCAACTTTTTTGTTATATCCCGCAATATTACGAACTTTTAATTTACTCATTAGTAAGTATCTACGTTCCATTTCTGCAACACACCATCTTAAAGCATTGGCAGATTCTTTCATATCTGTAATAACAGGCGTTAAAAGATGAGGGATATCATCATAGACAGATAATTCAAGCATTTTAGGATCAATAAGTATTAATCGAAGTTCTTGAGGACGAGCTTTAAAAAGAAAACTTAATAGAATCGTATTTACACCAACT
>CAZBKP010000193.1:0-3351 GCA_964492525.1 uncultured Cardiobacteriales bacterium | reverse complement strand
CCTTGAGGAAATTGCCATGAATCTAAATGCCCTATTCTATGACCCCAAAATAGTTGTTTGTCCCGGTTACACACAATGATTCCAACGTTTGCACGATAGCCGTCATTGTCAATCATAGTGATACCATAAAAATAAATTAATGGAAGTATTGTTCCATAATCATCACTTAAAACCAAATGATATTTTATGATTATTTCTATTTACAGACTTTAGATACGGTTAACAGAGAGTTTGAGGTGACTAATTAAAAAGATGTCAAACTTACTTTTGAATAAAATTTATAAAATCATTCGATAATAGTATTATTTATCTTGTGTATTAATGATATTAGTTATCCGAGAAACTCTATGACAAAGTGTAAGAAAATTGTTGTGATTACTACAGGTGGAACCATTGCAGGGGAAGGGAACTCACAGGTAGACTTTTCAAATTATATTGCAGGTCAGCGCGATGGACATTCATTATTGAAAGGGCTTCCCATCCCTGAGTGGATGGATATAGAAGTTCATTCATTGTGCCAGATCGATAGCAAAGATATGACCTTCACGCTGTTGAAAAAACTCGCAGTTGAAGTGGATCATCATCTTAAAAGAGCAGAAGTGGATGGTATTGTTATCACACATGGTACGGATACGTTAGAAGAGACGGGAGTCTTTTTGCATCATACTGTCTCCGCTTTTCAAAAGCCTGTAGTATTAACCGCAGCGATGCGCCCAGCGACTGCAATTGGAGCAGATGGGCCGCTTAATTTACTAGAAGCGCTCTATGTTGCTGGTGTTGATGCTTTTGGTGTTCTAGTTGTTTTAGATAGCAAAGTATATAGTGGAAATGAAGTTGTGAAAATCTCTACAATGGGCACAAATGCATTTAGTAGTGGTCATTTGGGGGTATTGGCAAATATTGAATCCTTTTATATTAAATGGTTACGAGCGTGTCCACTGCCTCAAATTATCTGTAATCCAGAATGTTTGCCTGATAAAGAAGAAGATTGGCCTTGGATTGAAATTGTATACAGTGGAGTCGGTGTGACACAAAAACTATTGAATGTGCTCATGAATCAAAAGATTGATGGCATTGTTATTTCTGGAACAGGAAATGGAACTATTCATGAATCATTGTTGGAAGGGGCCGAGAAATGTAAAAGAAAAGGCATTCCGATTATAAAATCAACGAGAGTTCCTTTTGGAGATATCCTGGGAGAATCGGTTTTATCTACTTCTTTATATTCGATTCCATCAAAGGCACGAATTCACTTGGTACTTTCCATCTTAGGAAAAAATAAAACGATACCTGAGTATAAAGATTGTTAATATAAGTGAACTTGTTTATATAGAAGAGGTGAGTTATGTCGAGTATTGTTTTTGTGGTTGGAAGTCTAAGAACAGGGTCCTATAATCGTAAACTCGCGAAAGCACTTGGAAAACTACTTCCAATGGAATATAGCCCAGAATTTGCAGATATTGGTGATCTCCCTCTTTATAATCAAGATCAAGATGACTCTGTTCCAGAGACCGTACAGCGTTTTAAAAAACAGATATCATCAGCATCGGGTGTGATTTTTGTAACTCCTGAATATAATCGTTCCATTCCTGGTGTTCTAAAAAATGCATTGGATCAAGGATCTCGTCCTTATGGCACGAGCGTGTGGGCAAATAAGCCTGCAGGTATTGTGGGAACGAGTACAGGCGCTATTGGGACAGCACTTGCTCAACAACATTTGAGAACGATTTTGGCATTTCTTAATATGCCAACCTTGAATCAGCCAGAGGCATACATCCAGTTCAAAGAGGGTTTAATTGATGACGACGGTGTGATCAATAACGATAGCACTAAAGCGTATCTACAAGGTTGGATAAACGCCTATATCGCTTGGGTAAAAACAAATGGTAAATAGTATAGTCGTAATATAATGAAACGTGTAAAAGTCATTATCCCGATTTATAGAGGATTAGAAGAAACTCAGGATTGCATCGAGAGCGTTGTTGCAACGCTTTCAGAGAACAATACAAAAAGTGAGGTGATTTTAATTAATGATGCTTCTCCTGAAGAGGCTTTGTGTTCATATTTAGAACAACTTTCGTATGATAACGTCACTCTATTGCAAAATGATGAAAATCTTGGTTTTGTGGGTACTGTTAATAAGGGCATGCAACAGAGAGAAGGTTGTGATGTGATTTTGTTGAATAGCGATACAGAAGTCTATGGGAATTGGATAGATCGCTTACAAGCGTCAGCATATAGTGCAGATAGCATTGCTACAGTTACACCTTTTTCTAATAATGCAACCATTTGTAGCTTTCCTTTAATTGCTGAAGATAATGACTTGATTTTTGATGAGAACTTTTCACTTGTGGACACGATATGTTCTCAATCACCTGAGATGATATTTGATATCCCAACAGGTGTGGGCTTTTGTTTATATATTAAAGATGAAGCATTAGCTCAATTAGGACTCTTCGATGAAAATGCTTTTGGTAAGGGGTATGGAGAGGAAAATGATTTTTGCCAACGTGCGATTAGAGTAGATTGGCGGAATGTATTGAGTGGAAATGTTTTTGTTTATCATAAGGGGCAAACGAGTTTTCAATCTTCTAGAGATGAAAGAGTCCTGAATGCAAGCAAAATTTTATCTAAACGCTATCCTAATTATGATGTTTCAGTTCGTGATTTTGTTGAAACGGATCCTGCGCGCTCGTATCGTTTACAAATAGTATTGAATTATATTCGAAGTCATGATCTTCCTAAGATATTAAATATTCATCAAGGAACTGGCGGTGGTGTAGTGCGACATATTCATGAATTAGCACGTTTTTATAAAGAACGTGCGATTATGATTGAATGCTACCCCTCAGACAATGAATCTATTTTTTATGTAAAATTACTTGAAGGTGTCATTATTCAATTTGATATCCAAAATGAATTTGATGCATTTATTGAGTTTTTAATGAATTTAGGGATCTCCCATGTTCATTTTCATCATGTGATGAGAGTTGATTTGAAAGTGTGGGCATTACCGACTTATCTTGCTTGTTTATATGATGTAACATTGCATGATTTTTATGTAATTAATGGTAATCCGACTCTGACTCATGATGGAAAATTTGTAGGTGATCTCCCTGCTGATGAGAGAGATCTTCTGTGTAAAAAGGATTATCCCGTTCCTTTTGGGTTCACAAATGAGGTTTGGATATCAACGATTACACCATTTTTATCAAACGCACGTTATGTACTTACGCCAAGTGCGGATACTGCTCAACGGTTAAAAGATGTATTCTCCACCGTTGTTTTTACCCCCACATACCCACCAGAAAGCCATGCTCTCAATTTATCTGAAGCGCCTTATAGAAGGGC
>CAZBKP010000192.1:0-3362 GCA_964492525.1 uncultured Cardiobacteriales bacterium | reverse complement strand
AACTGCACGAAGATTTTTGTGGATGAGTTCGATTGCCTTAACTGCACATGCATCTGTAATAGGAGTCGCTGCCGTAGAAACGTATGCTTCAACCGCATGCGTTAATGCATCCATACCTGTTGCGGCTGTTAATGCCGCAGGTTTGCCAAGCATCAACTCTGGATCATTCACAGAAACAATTGGCGTTGTATGTTCATCAACGATTGCCATTTTAATGTGGCGTGCTTCATCAGTGATGATACAGAAACACGTCATTTCTGAAGCTGTTCCTGCTGTTGTATTAATTGCGATTAATGGAAGTTGTGGTTTTGCAGATTTATTTACGCCTTCATAATCTTGGATTTTTCCACCGTTTGCGGCTACAAGTGCAATTCCTTTTGCACAGTCATGTGGTGATCCACCACCTAAAGAAATTACAGAATCACATTTTTCTTTTGTCAAAATTGCTAAGCCATCTTCTACGTTTTTAGTCGTTGGGTTAGGTTGTGTACCGTCAAATACCGCAGATTCAATTCCGTGAGATTTTAAACCATCTGCAACAAGTTTAATAATCCCAGCCTGTTTCAATCCTTCATCACTGACAATCAATACTTTTTTGAAGTTGTTCTTTTTAATTGCTTCAAAAGCATCTTTAAGACAGCCAGCACCCATAAGGTTTTTAGTAGGCATAAGAAATTGTGTTGTCATGTAATACTCCTTAAAATGTTATCTTGTTGATAAACGTTATAGTTAAATATTTGCTTTAACTTCCCTAATATTAACGCTTTTCGGGAAATTCAGGAAGTGAAATCTTTTCTTTTATGAAAATAACTTAGAATAAGTCTAACAATATTATTTAAAATAAAAACATTGTCATTATTAAGAGAGTTGTTGCTTAATGCATCAGGTAAGGATTCTTAATATTAAAATTTTTTAAAATATCAATCTCAAGAGACTCCATGGTTTCTGCTTCTTTATCATCAATGTGATCATATCCAATAAGATGCAAAATTCCATGCGTAATAATATGTGTAAGATGATGATAGAATGTTTTATGTTGCTCAACGGATTCATTTTTAACAATATCTAAGCAAATGACAAGATCCCCAAGATAGTGGTGAGGATCAGATGGGTTGAGTAAAGGATTTGGAAAGGAGAGCACATTCGTTGGCTTATTTTTCTCTCTATATTGAAGATTCAGAGACTGACTTTCTTCACTATCTACAAAACGAATTGTAATTTCAAATGCAACTTCAGAGTACTTATAAAGATGATTTAGTATGGTTTTGATCCAACGACGTAGGGTTTCTTTTGTCGGAATAGGCTCAAAATGTGTAGCAACCTGAGCATCAAGATATAACCTCATACTTGAGGCTCCTTTGCGTATGCATCAATGATTTTAGCGACAAGTGGATGACGAACAACATCTTTCGCTTGGAAAAAAGTCATTGAGATATCATCAACATCTTTTAATACATTGATCGCATGTTTGAGTCCTGACGTGATATGTTTTGGAAGATCTACTTGGGAAGTATCTCCCGTAATAACAGCAGTTGAGTTAAACCCAAGACGTGTTAGAAACATTTTCATCTGTTCTATGGTGGTATTTTGTGCTTCATCCAAAATAATAAACGCATCATTTAGAGTTCTACCACGCATAAATGCCAAAGGAGCGATTTCAATGATATTTCGTTCAATCATTCGCATAACAGTTTCAACACCAAGCATTTCATAAAGTGCATCGTAAAGAGGGCGCAAATAGGGATCTACTTTTTGTGTCAAGTCTCCGGGTAAAAATCCGAGTCGCTCACCTGCTTCAACTGCAGGGCGGACAAGTACAATTCGTCTAATTTCTTCTTTTTCAAGTGCATTCACAGCACAAGCAACGGCTAAAAATGTTTTTCCTGTACCTGCAGGACCAATCCCAAAGTTGATAGCATGTTGAACAATTTTTAGAAGGTAACTTTTCTGATTTTCACTTCTTCCTCGAATTGTTCCTTGTTTATGTTTGATCACAACGTCATTTATATTAGAATTTGGAGCTTTTTTAAAAGGAATATCCATATCTTGCAATGTTAGTCTTATGATCTCTGGGGTGATAAGCTCCTCTTTTGCTTGATGATAGAGTGCAGTTAGAATGGATTTTGCCAAAGTAATTTTAGGTTCATCTCCTTCTAGTTTAAACTGATTTTCCTTATATGAAATCGAAATATTAAGTGAGCGTTCGATTATTCTTAGATGTTCATCAAGTGAGCCATTAAGATTTGCAAGCTGCTCATTACTATTTTCTGGAAAGGTTAATTCTTTGTGCATTATGCCTCTTGGGATGTTAAAACAAGTCATTAATTCCCCTTGAACGATAGCATATTTTTATTTTAAGGGATAATTCTTTTGTCAAATCTAAAATTGTTATTTGTTTTATGTTGTTCTTTTAACAAATTGATAGCTAGATTAACATCACATATGGTTTTGTAGTATCGCACTATATTAGAGAATAGTTTATAATCAAGAGAATATAAATTTTAACTGAAAGAGAATAGATTGTGGCGATTAAACCAAACCTAAATGCACAGACAGCAGAAGCTAAAAGTCCGTTATTTCAGAATAACCTAATAAAACTCCTTATTGGCGCAAACAAAATTAGTGAACCTCAAATTGAGCGAGCAGATTCACTAATGAAAGCGGATAAAATATCTTTGATTAAAGCGTTGCTTGAGATCAATATATCAACAAATGATATTTTTGAGTGTGCAAAACAATTGGCACCGTTGCCAATTTTTGATTTAGGTGCATTTGATCAAACAATTAAACCGACTCAGATTATTTCTGCGGATGAGATGGAACGACTTTTTGTCATACCTCTGAAACAACACAATGGCACACTTTATGTTGCAGTGGCAGATCCAACTGATTTACGGACCTTAGAAAACTTGCGTTTTAAGTCTCGATCTATTATTGAACCGATATTAGTTCATCCAAATTCAATAATGGCCCAATTCACTAGTTTTGGTGGTGTTTCTCGAGAAAAATTGCAAAAAGTCTTTGGTGAAACAGACTCTTTAGCTAGCATTGGTGTTGCGACCGGAACATCCGATATGGATTCAGTCATGACCTATGACCTTCTTAATAATAGTGATGGGTCACCTATCGTTACTTTTATTAATGGTGTGCTTGCTGATGCGATTTCAAAAGGTGTTTCAGATTTACATTTTGAGCCATATGAACATTCTTATCGTGTACGATTCCGTATCGATGGTGTTTTACAAGAAGCCTTTTCTCCCCCTGATAATTTTCGTGAACAAATTGCAGCTAGGATTAAAGTAATGTCACAGCTTGATATCACGGAGAAACGTGTACCTCAAGATGGGCGTATTAAAGTTACG
>CAZBKP010000191.1:0-3368 GCA_964492525.1 uncultured Cardiobacteriales bacterium | reverse complement strand
TCGTCCTCCACTGGCGATCGGTTTTATCCCCAGAGTAGAGCGACCCAATTGATGGGCAAGATTAAGCAAGCCTATAGAGACTGTTGTTTTCCCGCAATCTGTATCTGTCCCTGTTACAAAATATAAAGCAGGCATAAAACCCCATAAGAAAAAGCCTTATAGTACGAAGAACAATCAAAAACGTCAACTCATCTAAAAAAAAATGGTTTACATTTAGAATATTTGATATCCTTTTGCACTAGATATACAACTGACTATGAACCATATGCCTATCAAATTTCGAAGGTGACTCGCTCAATCCCATTCATAGGGGTCCATATTAAATAGTCACCTGTATTTTCCCAATCACTCAAGACATATCGTTTCTTATGATCATACATATGAAGGGCTGGAGAATGTGTATGCCCGTGGATTATTGTATCTACGTTATATTGATCAAATAATTGATTCACGGCATTATCATCTACACGATACAAATCACTTTTTCCCGATGCTAACTTTTCAGCTTTGCTGGTATTCCGAATTTTATTTGCAAGCCTTAATCGCCACGCTTTAGGAAGTTTGCGTAATAAAGTTAATACAAAAGGATGGCGAATCCATTTTCGATATCGTTGATATTTTTCATCAAAAGTACAAAGCTGATCGCCATGAATCACAAGAATATTCGATGCGAATGGCAACACATAATACTCTGGAATAAGTAACATCCCTGACTGATCGGCAAATATTTTTCCAAGACTAAAATCACGATTCCCATGCTGAAAAAAGATAGATACACCTAAGGTCTGGAGTTGTTTTAACCGAGAACTAATCTCTTCTACAAAAGGGGGCTGAATATCATCTCCTGCCCAAAAATTAAAAAAGTCACCTAGGATATAAAGATCAGTTCCCTGCTCTTCTTGGATGCGTTCTAAAAAACGAAAAAAAGCCACGAGCAAATCATCGCGGCTTTCTGATAAATGAAGATCACTAATAAAATAAACGCGTTGATCTTCTTTCTTCATCTTATTCTTCTATAACTTCAACACGCTCGATAATAATATCATCTTCAGGGACATCACCATGTCCACGACGAGAGGTCGTTTTTACTTTCTCGATCGCATCAATAATCTCCATGCCTTCTGTGACTTTACCAAATACAGCATATCCCCAACCTTGTGGAGTTTCGCTTTTAAAATCTAGAAAGCCATTATCAACCGTATTCACAAAAAATTGGCTGGTAGCTGAATGAGGATCCATCGTTCTTGCCATAGCAAGCGATCCACGAACATTCTTAAGTCCGTTATTCGCTTCATTTTGAATCGGTGCTTTTTGTCCGTCCGTTTTATTTTCCATTCCAGGAAGAAGCCCTCCTCCTTGAACCATAAAACCAGGAATCACTCGATGAAACAAAGTCCCTTCATAAAACCCATTCTTACAATAATTCAAAAAGTTTTCTGCTGTTTTAGGCGCATTTTTATGATCCAACTCAATCGTAAATGTTCCTTTATTTGTATGAAATTTAATCATCTCTATATCCTTACTTTATTTTTTTGCTTTGGTTTCTTTCGTTTTAACTTCATCCTGCTTCTTTGCACCTTCCACTTCTTTCGTTGCTTCAGGTTTAGCAATCAAGGTGACTTTTTCAATAATTACAGGATCAACAGGAACATCTTGATTCCAACCAAAACTTGTTGTTTTAACTTTTTCGATAGCTTCTACAACATCCATTCCACCAATAACTTTACCAAAAACAGTATAGCCATACCCATCTGCACCAGGAAAATCTAAAAAGCCATTATCTACTGTATTGATAAAAAACTGGCTTGTTGCAGAATTTGGATCACTTGTTCTTGCCATTGCAACAGAACCTTTAACATTTTTCAAACCATTATTTGACTCAATATCAATGGGCGTTCTTGTATTACGAGGTACTAATTTTTCATCTAATCCACCGCCTTGAACCATAAATCCAGGAATTACACGATGAAAAATAAGCCCATCATAATGTTTGTCCACAACATACTGAATAAAGTTACCCACTGTATTGGGCGCTTTTTCTGGATCCAATTCGAGCTTAATAACACCTTTATTCGTTACAATCTCAACATAAACAGGAACGGGCGCTTCAACTTTATCCGCAACTTTCTCCTCTTGCTTTACTTCTTGAGCTATTGAAACACCAAACATCAGCAACAAACTCATAAATACAAACGAAATACGCTTAAACATGTGTTCTCCTAATTTTATAAAAACGTGTAATTATCCCAATTTTCAATCTAAATGAACAGTAAAAACTATCGCAACTCACCAATGGATGCAACCATAACGGCTTTAATCGTATGTAATCGATTTTCTGCTTGATCAAATACAATAGAATAATCACTTTCAAAAATTTCATCCGTCACCTCTACCCCGTCTTTTAACTCAGGAAAGTGCTTCATTAAATCAGCACCCTCTGTTGTTTCTGCGTTATGGAAAGCAGGCAAACAATGCATAAACTTAACATTAGGATTATTTGCAGCTTCCATCAGCGCACGATTAACCTGATAAGGGAAAAGTGCTTGAATGCGTAACCCCCATTTCTCTTTCGCCTCTCCCATAGATAACCACACGTCTGTATAGATAAAATCCACCCCATCTACAGCGGCCTTTGGGTCCTCAAAACATTCGATTACGCCTTCATTCTCTTCTGCAATCGCTCTACATTTAGCGATCATTTCTTCATTCGGCCAATACTCTTTTGGTGCAGCGAAATGAATCGTCATTCCTAGCTTTGCGGCAATCACCATCAGAGAGGTTGCGACGTTATTATTGGCATCTCCAACATAAGCAACTTTAATTTGCCCCATGGGTTTCCCAACATATTCATGCATTGTAAGTACATCCGCAAGTGCTTGTGTCGGATGATGTTCATCCGTTAATCCATTAAAAATAGGAATGCCCGCATATTTTGCAAGTGTTTCTACCGTGGAGTGGCTTGCCCCTCTAAACTCAATGGCATCGTACATACGTCCTAGTACACGTGCAGTATCTGCAAGACTCTCTTTATGCCCAATTTGAGACCCTGTTCCATCTAAATACGTTACCTGCGCACCTTGATCATACGCCGCAACTTCAAAAGAGCATCGTGTTCTTGTCGATGATTTTTCAAAAATAAGTGCAATATTCTTGCGTTGCATCCTTGCAAGCTCAACCCCATTTTTCTTCTGCTCTTTAAGCTCTTGAGCTAAATTTAAAAGATAGACAATCTCTTCAGCAGTATGGTTCATTAACGTTAGTAAGTGGCGTCCTGATAGTATATTAGACATTTGTTTCCCTCAAATTTATTGAACGATTTTGATTCTAAATGGATTTAAGATTAGATACAAATACTTTAGTTCTTATCT
>CAZBKP010000190.1:0-3395 GCA_964492525.1 uncultured Cardiobacteriales bacterium | reverse complement strand
GGATGTGGAAAATTATCTTGATACTCCTCCATCAAAGGTTCTACAATCGATGAGTGAATATTAAAAGGGATAATATCTTCTGTTCGCAACCGATGACTTGTTCGCGCAAATAACAATAATCGTTCAATAATCTTCAAAAGATCATCAACTCTTGCAAGTAATATTTTCTTCTCAGGAATATCGTCCATTAGCTCTATTGTTAAACGAATCCCTGCAAGTGGCGTTCTCAACTCATGTGCAACATTGGAGGAAAACTGTTTTTCATACTCAATATGCTCTGTAATTTGATCAAAAAGTTCATTTAATCGGTAAATAATAATTCGAACCTCTTTCGGCATAGAGGCTTTATGCTCAATATGAGAAAGATGAAGCCCTGATTTTCGTTCTAATGCATTAGCAAGCTCAATAAAAGGGTGCAAAAACCGATTAATAATCAATGTAACGAGTGTAACGACACCTAGTAATACGAAGAAAATAGGAATAATTAGCGCTAAAAAAATCTCTTTGATTTCATACTCTAATGCTTTCACTTTTTCTTGGTCATTTAAGTGAATCGAATTCATAATCTCAAGCTGTTCACTTGTTTCATGCCATATCAATAAAGAAGTCACGCCCCACGCAACCGCAAATACAAGCACCATTGCGATAATCAGTTTCTTTTTTAAGCTCATGCGGGCACCAACCGATATCCAAGCCCTCGAGCAGTTAATATTCGATCTTTACCAATTTTTTGTCTTAATCGATGAATATAGACTTCCAATGTATTTGAACCAAAAGAGTCTTGCCATGCATACATATCTTGTAACAATGTATCTCTAGAAACAATCTCATTATATTTTAGAATTAAACGAGAAAAAATCGCATATTCACGAAGTGTCAACTCTAATGGTTCACCATTAAAACGAATAGTACGGTTGGATAAATTCATGACAAATTCATCTACATTTACTTGATTATCTGCTTGCCCATGATGACGTCGAATCACCGCGCGTAATCTCGCATATAGCTCAGCAATTTCAAATGGTTTTACAAGATAATCATCCGCGCCACTATCGAGACCAATAATACGATCTTCCAGTGCATCCCTCGCTGTAATGATAATAACAGGCATAGATGTCTCCGATTTTCGTATCGATTGGAGTAAATTCAGCCCATTTCCATCAGGTAAACCAATATCTAAAAGGATCGCACTATAGTTTGCATCTAATGCCAACATCTGTTCTGCCGATTGAATATTTGCAACAGCATCCACCCGATACTCTTCCCTAATTAAGGCTTTTTCTAACCCACTACGAAGCAATGGATCATCTTCAATGATTAAAAGTTTCATCCTAGCAGTCTTTAAAGATATCTAGCTTAGGATCATATACCTTTGTATCAACATATAAAAGCCCAAGAATCGTATGAAATATATTATCTTGCGAATATCCTGAGGATACTGTTCTCTTTTGCATACATGCTAAGTTAATATTACGGTTCTGATAAAATTCATTATCTGCCCAAAAAATCATTGGAACGGTTCTCTGCTCCGCAGGAGCTATCGGATAAGGAGCACCATGCAGATAAAATCCTGATTCTCCTAAAGATTCACCATGATCAGATATGTAGAGCATTGCCGTTTCATATTGATCATCAAATGTTTTTAAAAGCGAGATTGTTTGATTTAAAACATAATCTGTATAGACAATCGTATTATCATACGTATTAACCAATGAAGTTCTATCACAATTTTCTATATGATTCGTATCACAACTCGGGGAAAATGTACGCATCTCTTTAGGATAACGTTGAAAATAGGTTGGCCCATGACTTCCATTCATATGAAGGAATATCACTAAATTTTCATCGCTATTTTCATAGGATTTAATATATTGATCTAAATTTTCAAGTAAATATTCATCAAAATAGAAATTACTTGTCGTCGTTTTTGCATGAACATATTCTCCAACATTCTCTGTCGGAATTCGATTACACACCCCTTTGCATCCATTATCATTTTCACGCCAAAGTAATTTGTAACCAGATTTTTGTAATATATCCGTAAGATTCTCCTGATTCTCCGCCTTTATTTTACTAAATGAATCTTGAGTTAAGAGAGAAAACATACAGGGAACTGAAATTGCGGTTGCCGTTCCACAAGATGCAACATCCCTGAAACTTAGAACATTATCTACCTTACTCAAATATGGGTTTGTCTCTTTTTCATATCCATTCAAAGAGAAGTTCATGCTACGAGCAGTTTCTCCGACAACCATAATAAAAATGCTTTTCTTTTGTGTTTTAGGTTTAATTAATTTTGCATCTTCTGCAATATTAAGAAATGGCATATGTTGAGTATATTGCTTTCTCACATAAGAAACATATCCTGTAACATAACTAACAGGCATAATTAGTTTCACAATCGTACGGTTATTACGAAAAAAAGAGGCATACTCTTTATAACTCCCCATCGCTACTCCACCGATAATAACGGCAGCACCCAGAATCAATCCCATTCTTTGTGCAATTTGCTTAAAACATGGTGAGGGCTTAACGCTTAATTTTCCTACAACCAACGTTGGAATAACGCAACCAAAGGCAATCCAAAGAAATAATTTAATATTTAGAAGATCAAAGACTTCTAGTGTATTCGTTTCGAAAATATTGATCAGCATCTCCCGATCCATAAAGAGATGATAGCGAATTGAATAGTAGTTAAAAACCGTACTTAATAGCGTTAATATAAAAAAAACTAATGTGGTGGTATACCGCCAAAAGAGTAGTGAGAAAAGTATAGCTATACCACAAAAAAGAACGATAAAAAGAGATGCGATAAAAACGAGATCATTCACACTATTAAAAGATAATCGCTGAAAGACCTCTTGCCAAAACACAATATTCTGTGTGAGCACAAAAAATAGCGCACAAAGTAAAATAATTTGATAACGAGGAAGATAGTATTGTTTAGTGATATTCATAGTAGACACACACTTTATTAAGGAATAACACCATTCTAAGAACTGAACCTTAAAATAACCTTAACAGGAATGGTGAGTGCTTAAATAATAGTATGGATCTAGGATTATTCTGTTTTACCTCAAAAAATTAGAAATAAAAAAGCCCGATGTTGATCGGGCTAAAAATGACTTATTTACTAAACAAATTAACGCTTACCTGCATTCTTTGGTACTAAGAAAACAATTGATAAGAAAGAGAGGATACAGAAACCAACGTTTACTAACAGTCCTACCATTCCAGCAAAATCTAATTGTCCTGAAGTTGGATTTGAACCCAAAAATGCAGAATACACTGTTGCAGAAATCGCAACACCAAATGCACCACCTAGAGAACTCGCCATTTTATAGATTCCTGATGCGACACCCACTTTGCTTTCTGGAGCATTCGATACTGCTGTA
>CAZBKP010000189.1:0-3427 GCA_964492525.1 uncultured Cardiobacteriales bacterium | reverse complement strand
ACAAAATTCCCCTAAAGAGAGAAATGAAAAACGTTGGTTACAAGGCTGGATCAATAGAACAAAAACCTATTCGTATGAATAGGTTCTTATAAATTGCCGCTGTTGCACTGCATAACAGAATCTAAATCATATTCTAATTTTATTCACAATTTCTAAAACAATTGGGTCATCATCGACATACTTTTCAAACCAATAATCAACCTTAGTTAGCTCTGTTGGCAAAATTTCTAGATTAATATCGGTATTCACTCTAATCATCCAATCAGAAGGAATTCTCTTCCATGTAAAGTCGAATAATATGGCAGGAACAGTTCTAATAACGTATGAATATTCATCACTTTCTATAATAAATAGCCTAACAATTCCATTTTTCCAAACCTCTATTCCAATAACCTTATAAGACAAAGAAATCTCTAAGTGAAAGTCACTTGTTAAGCTACTGACACAGGATAAGTATAGTTCTTTGTTAATTTTAGGAACATCAGATAATCTTGTATATAAACAGGTTAGTTCCATTCTATCCTTCTTGAGATGGTGACCTAGAATACTTTAATCTATAGCACTCTAATGAGTGCTATAGATAATATCAATGCTTACGGATTAGGCAAAGCCTGAAGAACTTTTTCGAGTCGCTTAACCATCTGCTCAATTTGATCTAGCGTTGAGTTTAAAGGTGGGAAGAAGCGCACGACATTATCGCCTGCACCGACCAACAAGAGCCGTTGATCAAAGGCTTCTTTAACAACATCTGAGGCTTTAATGTGATTTTTAAACTTGATACCAAGTAAAAATCCAACACCACGAATTTCTTCAATATGAGGATATTGCACTTTAAGGAGTTGTAACTTCTTAGCCGTATAGGAGCCTTTTTCTTCAATCGCTGCAATCACACCATGATCAATTAGTTCTGATAAAACCGCATATGCAACACCACAAACAAAAGGATTCCCACCATAAGTTGATCCATGATCTCCCGGAGCAATCACCTCATTCGCTTTTCCGCGTGTTAAGCATGCACCAATCGGAACCCCGCCTCCTAATGCTTTTGCAATCGTAACGACATCAGGCAACACACCAAAATAGTCATGCGCAAATAGATACCCCATTCGCCCCATGCCGCATTGGATTTCATCAAAAGTAAGAAGCGCATTATACTTATCTGCTAATTCTCGCAATCCTGTAAGGAATTCAGGCGTTGCCATACGAATTCCACTTTCACCTTGAACAGGCTCAAGAATAATGCCACAGAATGTATCGTCCATGAGCGCTTTCGCCGTTTCAAGATTATTAAAGGCACATTCAACCACATTTCCCATAAGTGGACGGAAGTCTTCTTGATATTTAGGTTGCCCTGTAACCGCTAATGCACCCGTACTTCTACCATGAAAAGAGTCTTTCATATAGAGAATATTGCTTTTTTGCGGATCAATTTGATGCCCATGTTTCCGCATAATCTTAATCGCTAACTCATTCGCTTCTGTTCCGCTGTTACAGAAAAATACGCGCTCCATTTTCCCATTACGGATGAGCTTTTTCCCTAATAACGTTTGGTTTTCATTATGGTAAAGATTCGAAATATGAAAGAGCTTTTTACTTTGTTCCTCGGCGGCTTGAATCATCACAGGATGTGCATGCCCTAAGCAATTAACTGCGATTCCGGAGACGCAATCTAAATATTCATGATTTTGGTCACTATATAAAAAAGGCCCTTTTCCTCTTACAAAGGTAACGGGAAAGCGATTATATGCATTAATCAACATGGATTTCATCCTCCTGAATCATAGTTCCTGCCCCTTCGGCAGTGAAAATTTCTAATAAAATAGCATGCAACGTTTTACCATTGAGAATAATCACATTTTTCACCCCTTTATCGATCGCATGAAGGCACGTTTGTACTTTAGGGATCATTCCCCCTGAAATCGTTCCATTTTGAATCAGCTCAAGCACTTCACTATATGTGATGTCACTAATAAGCGTCGAGGGATCTTTGTAATCAACTAAAATTCCATCAACATCTGTTAGAAAAATCAAACGAAAGGCGGAAAGTTCCGCAGCAATTGCACCTGCGACATAATCGGCATTGATATTATAAGTATTGCCCGTTTCATCCGTTCCGATCGAGGAGATGACAGGAATATAATCCTCAGAGACCAAAAGATGAATAAGCTCGGGATTGATCTTTGTAATCTCTCCGACAAATCCGATATCAACGGTTTGATTATCGACAAAAGCAAGCTTCTTTCTCGCCTCTATAAGATTTCCATCTTTTCCACTTAATCCGATCGCCTTGCCCCCTTGTTTTTGTATATCCGCAACAATTCCTTTATTGATTTTTGCAGAGAGAACCATTTCAGCAATGCTGACAGTTTCTTCATCACTTACACGAAGTCCGCCGATAAACTCAGTCGTTTTTCCGACTTTAGCGAGCATCTGATTAATTTCAGGGCCGCCACCATGAACGATAACAGGGTGAATTCCGACATATTTCATCAGCACCACATCATTAATGAATTGCTGGCGAACAGCTTCATCCACCATTGCGCTTCCCCCGTATTTAATCACAAGGGTTTTACCATGATATTTCTTAATAAATGGGAGCGCTTCGACTAAAATCGCGGCTTTATCATTATTATTAATCTCTTTCATTGCGACAATCCTTAGGTTCTATAGTCCGCATTAATTTTCACATAATCATAGGAGAGATCACAGCCCCATGCGGTAGCCTGATGTTCTCCGTGATGAAGATGAATATCAATATTGATTTTCTTACTTGAAAAAATCTCTTCTAGCATCGCTTCATCGAAGGGAATCCCTGCGCCTTTATCGACAATTTTCACCATGACATTGTGATCATTCCGGACAAAAATCTCGATCGCTTGAACATCCATTTCAGCTGAAGAATATCCGACGGCACATAAGATTCTTCCCCAGTTTGCGTCACTTCCAAAGATCGCAGTTTTCACTAAACTTGAACCAATAACGGATTTGGCAACTTTTCTAGCATCTTCTTGTGTTTTTGCGCCAGTCGTTGTCACTTCGATCAATTTTGTTGCGCCTTCACCATCTTCTGCAATTTTCATTGCAAGCGTTTGATTTACAAAACGCAAGGCTTCTTTGAAGATTTGAAGGTTGGGATCATGTTTCTCCACGATCTTTTTATTGTCCGCCGCACCATTAGCAAGAATAAGTGCAGTATCATTTGTACTGGTATCGCCATCAACAGAGATCATATTGTAGCTTTCATCCACACTTTCTAAGAAAATCTCTTTTAGCAAAGATTGCTCAATCGCAATATCAGTTGTCAAAAAGGCAAGCATCGTCCCCATATTAGGGTGAATCATACCTGAACCTTTTGCAATGCCACCGAGTGTGACTATTTTCCCCTCAATTTCAATTTGAACCGCAACCTGCTTTTGTGTGGTATCGG
>CAZBKP010000188.1:0-3441 GCA_964492525.1 uncultured Cardiobacteriales bacterium | reverse complement strand
ATGAAAAATCTACCTTGAAGGGCGAAGGGTATAAATGGGATCTGTATCATCGTCGATTTAGTGTTTTACTTAAATTTGTATTCCATGAAGACAAAGTAGGCGATAATACCATGTTTACCCTCCCAGATGAGCCTTATGGAACAATTTATGTAAATGAAACTTTTAAGGAGCGAGTTAAAAAAGCAAAACTAAAAGGTATCGCTTTATATAAAGAGTTTTTTGACCCTAAACCATGGAAACCCTAGACATTCGATGAAATCTATTTAAAAATCAACTACTCATTGGCAGTGCGAGGATCACAGACTTTGGGTCGATTTTTAAAGAGATAATCTCTGACTTCTTAAACGCTTTTCCAATCTCCCGATCCATCGTTGCGATCACGGTATAGTCTCCCATAGAGATATTCAGCTCAACATTTGTTTCTGAGGTGTTGATGTCGAAAATAGAGCCCTTTAATGAGAGGGTATCATCATGTTTATAACATTGAACGTTTGGGGCTTTAATGAGTAGAAAGAAGGTTTTTCCAACCTCAATATTTAACATTCGAACACTTTCCTGTGTAATTAATACAGGAATAACAAAACCACCCTTTAACTCCATATTGATTATGCTATTCACACCATCTTGAGTAATAGACTGGACTTTTCCTAGAAGTTGATTACGCGCGCTTGTTTGCATGCTCATTTTTTGAAGTAGTTTAAAATCTTCAAAAATCCCATGAGTACTTTGGCTTAATTTTTCCAAAAAGGCATCATGTGCAGTTTTTATAACCTCAAAATTTTTTAAGAGCTGAAGACCTCTCTCCGTTAAGACCGTCCCTCCACCGCCTTTTCCTCCAATGGTTCTTTCGACTAATAAGCCATCTGAGAGATTATTCATCGTATTCATCACTTCCCACGCCGTTTTATAGCTAATTCCGACCTCTTTTGCGGCTTTAGTAATTGATCCTGTTTTATGGATTTCTGAGAGCAGTTTAAGGTGCTGAACATTTCCAAAGGGCGTTCCCTCTTTGGCAAGCCATAAAGTTCCTTCAACGGTTAGATGATCAGTCATGGTTGATCTCCTTAGGTTCTGTGATTTTTTGTAAGAGTAATGTTTTTAATGCAACACAATCGGTTTCAGAGGATAGGGCGCGTTTGGGGATCACCGCATAATGCTCAAACGTATCATAAAACAGGATAAATTGATTGGGGGTTTCGATAAAATCAGCATAGCTTTCCCAAGGAATCAACTCTTCTTGATCATTCACTTGATAGATTATGTGGGATTGGGTGAAGATTAAAGTTTCCTCTTGATCCGCATGAGGGATTTTTGAGAACTGTTTTTTTACGATCCAACGCTTAATACCCCCGCGCCAGATAAAGAATGTAATCAGCGCAATGATTCCTGCGAGGATATAGCTTTCGATCAAAATAAACGCAATCGAAAGTGCGCATAAAAAAAAGAGAATCGCCCCATCCATTTTCTGACGAGGCTGAGATTCTCTAAAAGCATTATCTGCTTCATAATAATCCTGAAGCGCTAATGTATACGTGACTTTAATTTCCATAAAAAACTCATGTTATATCAATTAAAGCGTAGTTTACCTTATTTATGCACCTAACGTATTATCCGAAATAGCTTCAGGCGCGATTTCATCTTCTGCAGAATATCCTTTATAGGCAAGCGGAATCATCGCAACAACAATCGCTAACAAAGAGATAAAGCAAAGGTAGTAGGCAATTCCTAAAGGAGTATGTTTGAGGAGATAGAGTGCTAGCATAGGGGTAATTGCACTGAATATCGCATAGGCAAGATTATAGGCAAAAGAGAGTCCGCTATAACGAATGGCAGGAGGGAAAATTCGCGTGCTAATAATCGGTGAAAGAGAGGTGGCTCCAGCGAAGAATCCCATCGCTCCATAAAGAAGATAGATCATTACGAGATTATGGGTCACCGTTAATCCATGATAAAAGGCAAGTGATGAGACAATCAGTCCTCCCCAGAAAATGACGGAAGTTGCGCGTGTTTTAACACGGTCCTCCAAGAAACCACTTGTAATACACCCTAAAACGAGCATTGTGGTAACAATTAACCCTGCAATTCTAGTTTCAATCGAAGGCATATTGTATATCCCTTTTAATACGGTATCGGGCGTCATTAATACACCAAGCATTACCGTTGTAGAGAGCGACCATGTAAGCAAGCCGACAATCACACAGGCAAATTGATGATTTTTTAAAACGGTCATAATAGGGATCTCTTTTGCAAGTGCCTTTCGTCTCGCCATAGCTTGGAATATAGGGGTTTCGGATAGAAAACGGCGTAAGAATACGGCAATAATTCCGAAAATACCCCCTAGTATAAATGCAATTCTCCATGCAAATGCTCTTAATTCTGTTTCTGTGAAAACAGCATCCACACATAATGTCACTAAGAATCCTAAGAATATCCCGCCTGCAATTCCACTTGTCATCGTACCAATACCAAGGCCATAATGTCTTTTTGGAACGTGTTCACCGATAAAGACCCAAGCCCCAGGCATTTCTCCGCCAATCGCAGCCCCTTGTATAATTCTAAGAAGAACCAATAGAATCGGTGCTAAAATTCCGATACTTTGATACGTAGGTAAGAGTCCGATAAATAAGGTGGGCAGAGCCATCATAATCACACTCAGCATAAACATCTTTTTGCGCCCTAAGAGGTCTCCAAAATGTGCCATAATCATTCCCCCGATAGGACGAGCGATATATCCAACGGCAAACCCGCCCCAAGCGAGCACATTTCCCCACGACGATGCAGCAATTTCAGCAGGCATGAATAGGGGTTTAATCACAACATTGATATAGAGTGCATAAATAACGAAGTCATAAAACTCAAGTGTTCCGCCCAAAGATGATAATGCAATCGTCTTGTAGTCTGATTTAGTAAGCCCCTTCTTTGAGGCTGGTTCATCGGTTGACATAATTTTCCCTTTATTTAAGTGAGTCAATAAAAAAACCCGCGACTCTTAGCGCGGGTTTGGTTTTAATCTCTTTCTCTTACTGCTTATTACTCACAGCAAAACAACCGAGACCCGCAGGACTTGGGAGGCTAAAGTAATAAAAGTAAGTAAAAAATAGATTCGTTTTCATAGTGCAGATATTTATGCCATATTTTTTTTCTTTAAACAACTTATTTTTATTCGTCAGTTGATATTTTTTAGGTTAAAATCGCTATCATATATAAATGGATCAAGGAATTATCTATGAAAAAAACATTCTTATCTGTATTCACTAGTGCTCTTTTCATTTCAAACATTGCGTTAAGTGCAAGCCCTACTTATAACATCGATCCTGTAGAGCCTGAAAAAAAAGTGATTATAAATAATTTTCGTTTTTTTAAACCTATCTTCGATGAGAATCAAAATTTTATTAAGCTAGATGAGACAGCAACTCGCTTTTCAAAAAAGAATAAAGAAAG
>CAZBKP010000187.1:0-3442 GCA_964492525.1 uncultured Cardiobacteriales bacterium | reverse complement strand
GATAAATAACCATAAATATGCACTCCATATCGATCTAAAAGTACTTTCTTTGCAATTGCGCCTGCTGCCACTCGCATTGCAGTTTCTCTAGCACTTGAGCGACCACCTCCACGATAATCACGAATGCCATATTTTTTTAAATAAGTAAAATCCGCATGCCCTGGCCTTAATTGTGTAGCAATTTCTGAATAATCTTTAGATCTTTGATCTATATTCTTGATCAATAGCGCAATAGGCGTTCCCGTTGTTTTTCCTTCAAATACTCCTGAGAGAATTTCAACTTCATCGGCCTCTCTTCTTTGGGTTGTATGTCTTGAAGTTCCAGGCTTTCTTCTATCTAAATCGATTTGAAGATCATTCTCATTTAATTCAATATTAGGCGGGCAACCATCAATAACTGCGACTAATGCAGGACCATGGCTTTCTCCCGCGGTCGTAACGGTAAATATTTTTCCAAAACTATTGCCTGACATATCTATCCTTTGGTTTAATATCCTTGAGAGCGATATTGTTGATAATACTGTAATACTTTAGGGACATAATTCATTGTTTCTTTATAAGGAGGGATTTTAAACCCATAGCGCCTCACTGCGCCTTCTCCTGCATTGTAACCAGCCAATGCCAAAGAAATGTCTCCAAAATAATCAAGAAGAAAACGCAAATATGAAGCCCCTCCATGCAAATTTTGAAGTGGGTCATAGGGATTTTCAACGCCAAAACGTTTAGCTGTCGCAGGAATTAACTGCATTAAACCCATCGCACCTGCATGTGATTTAGCATTGGCATTATAAGCAGATTCAACAGTAATCACTGCATGAAGTAAGGCAGGCTGTAAATTATATTGACGTGCAACCATTGCAATATAAGGCGCATAGCTATCTCGACCAGACATTTTAGGAAGATTTGTCGCAATTATATTGCCACTCGCAGAGCCTTTCGCAATCCCATAATTCAAGAATGCTCTCGGTTCAGGAAATTCCCCTTGGAATACTAAATTATCTGCTCTCATTGTTACTTTACGACTGAAACGTGGGGCACTAAGTAACTGCTGAACATTTTCAGTTCCTGAAGTATCTTCTGTAATTGGAGATGTTCTTGCAACTAACTTACCCCCTTCAACAGGATAGTTTACAAAGTGTGTCTGTCCATACTCATCCAGATATGAGTATATATCTGCATGAACAGTTTCAGTACATAATGCAATGAGTAATAATAGACTTATCTTTTTCATAGTATTAAATTTTCTGAAATAAAAGATCCCATACGCCATGACCAAGTCTTTCACCTCTAGATTCAAACTTTGTTTTAGGACGATAATCGGGTCTAGGCGCATATCCATCATACATATTTTTAATCTGACTTTCTTCAGAAAGAACAGTTAGCATTTGATCTGCATAATGCTCCCAATCTGTAGCAAGATGAATAATACCCTTTGGCTTTAATCGACTGACTAATAATGAAACAAATTCAGATTGAATAAGCCTACGTTTATGATGCTTTTTTTTATGCCATGGATCAGGGAAATAAATTTGAATACAATCAAAGCTATTAGCGGGAATGCATTGTTTAAGAAGAATAACCGCATCAAAATCAACAACTCGGATATTTGATATATTATCGCGTTCTATAGATAAAAGAAGATGACCGACACCTGGACGATGAACTTCTACACCTAGAAAATCACGATCAGGTTCAGCTTTTGCCATTTCTGATAAGGAAGTGCCGTTTCCAAAACCAATTTCTAATGTTCTTTTAGGGGTTGCTCTTAAAAACAATTCATCTAATGACCATAACGAATTACTTGGATTTTTTAACAGATAAGGACTCTCTTCTAATATACGTTTTTGCCCCTCTGTTAAACGTCCTTCACGCTTAACGAAACTTCTAATTTCTCGCATATATCTCTTTGCATTACCTTCCATATGTTCGCTCTACATAGTTTGTAACAAGTTTTTGGAATTCAGTTGCGATATAATCCCCTTTTAATGTCACCGTTTTGACACCATCTTCATATACTGGGGCAACAGGTGCCTCTCCACTACCAGGCAAGCTTATCCCAATATTTGCAAGTTTTGACTCACCTGGACCATTTACGACACATCCCATAACAGCAACAACCATATTTTCAACACCCTTATACTTCTCTTTCCATGCAGGCATTTCATTATCCAAATAAGTTTGAATTTCTAGAGCAAGTTTCTGAAAATAATCACTACTTGTTCTACCGCATCCTGGACATGCTGTAACTTTTGGAGAGAAAATCCGAATACCTAAACTTTGTAAAATATCTTTAGCCACCAAAACTTCTTCAGTTCTTGGGTGTCCAGGCTCAGGTGTTAAAGAAACACGAATCGTATCTCCGATTCCTTCTTGTAATAAAATAGATAATGCTGCAGTGGATGCTATAATTCCTTTGCTACCCATGCCCGCCTCTGTTAATCCTAAGTGCAAGGGAAGATTCGTCCTGTTTGCTATATCACGGTAGACTGCAATCAGATCTTGACACTGACTTACTTTAACAGAGAGAATCAGCTGATTCTCTTCCATTCCTAATGTTTTTGCAAATTCCACACTCTCAAGTGCAGAAAGAATCATTGCTTCTCTCATCAACGATTGCGTTGACAAAGGAATGGGTTGTTGATTATTTTGATCAAACAATTTTTCAAGCAAGCTTTGATCTAGACTTCCCCAATTTACTCCGATACGAATAGGTTTCTTATACTGAATTGCAAGCGATACAATACTTGCAAATTGTTCATCTCTCTTTTGTCCTCGTCCTACATTACCAGGATTAATTCGAAGTTTAGAAAGTGCTGCTGCACACTCTGGGAATTTTCCTAATAAACGATGACCATTAAAATGAAAATCGCCAATAATCGGAACATCGTATCCTGACTGTACTAGCTTTGAAATAATCTCAGGAACACTTTGCGTTGCTGCTTCGGTATTTACTGTGACTCTAACTAACTCAGATCCTGAATCTGCCAATTCCTTAATCTGATCTACTGTTGCATTTACATCTGCAGTATCAGTATTTGTCATCGATTGTAAACGGATTGGATAATTCGAACCAATTCCAATATTACCTACCATAACTTGTGTTGTAGGTCTCCGTTTAATTAAATTATCCATTTATAACGTATTCTTTCCTTAAAATAACACTCATATTATCCCTAAGCTGTCAGGATAACTCAAGAAAAATACATAAATAACTTCCTTTTTGAGTCAATGTGTTACACCTTTTTTAAAAAAAGATTTAAAATAACAAATCTTATTTTTTACGAGAAATGATTATGGAATATTTAACACTAAAGGCAATTCATATTATTGCTATGGTTTGTTGGTTTGCTGGGCTTTTTTATTTACCTCGGATTTTTGTTTATCACGCTATGAACAAGGATCTGTCAACGAGTGAAACATTCAAAGTTATGGAGCGAAAACT
>CAZBKP010000186.1:0-3463 GCA_964492525.1 uncultured Cardiobacteriales bacterium | reverse complement strand
TCTCAACATAAGGGTGCTCCGCAAGTCCTGAAAGCACATAATCTTTTTTTACCGCATTTAAGTCATCTAATAGAATACGGATAAATACACCACGATCAGCGGCTTTTAGAAGCTCATATCCAAGAATGTTTCCAGTTAAATCGGCATGCCAGATGTAATATTGTAAATCGAGCGTTCGCTCTGCATTTTGAATCAGGAGAACGCGATCCGCAAAGGCCTCTAAGCTATCATCTAGAAGATACATTCCACTTTTATCTGGATGCTCTGCGAGATAAGGTGCTAAGGCGCGATCAATTTTAGTTGGAATACTTTTATCGATCGGAGGGCGCTTCTTCCCCATAAATTCTGATTTTGGTTTGAAATCATCAAATATAAGCGTAATTAATGTCATTACTACTGAAATCAACACAAAAATCAGTATTCCATATTTGATGATGTACCATAATTTAATCAGCATTTATTCTCCCTAGAACTCTTTTTTGATAAATTTCTTACCCTTGTATGATAAACCATAAATAGATTCTAAAAAAATTCGCATGTCGTCTGCGAATTGACTAAAATAACTAGAATTGCACTCTTAATTTATGAAGGACACAATCATGTCAGATTCCCCCATCTTAGCAATCCTCAATATGATTGCTGAAAATGATATTAAATACGTAGATTTACGCTTTACCGATCTTAAAGGACTTGAGCACCATTTCACGATTCCTGCTCGTGATGTCGATGCGGACTTCTTTGAAGAAGGAAAAATGTTTGATGGATCAAGTTTTAATGGCTGGAAAGGGGTTGAGGACTCAGATATGATTCTCCTTCCTGATTCAAAACACGCCTATATTGACCCATTTTTTCAAGATCCGACATTAGTGGTCTATTGCGATATCGTTGAGCCTTCTACGCTACAAAACTACTCAAGAGATCCTCGTTCGATTGCAAAACGTGCTGAGAATTTTCTACTTTCAACAGGATTAGCAGATACGGCACTTCTCGGACCTGAAAATGAGTTCTTCATTTTTGATCATGTCGATTACTCAACAGATATGGGACGTATTGGCTATCATGTCGATTCGGAAGAAGCTGCATGGAATACACATCTTCGTGATCATAATCTTGGGCATCGTGGTGGTGTAAAAGGCGGATATACGCCTGTTCCTCCCATTGATCAACTTCACGAGCTTCGTGCAGAAATGTGCAATATTTTAGATGAAGTTGGCATTCGTACAGAAGTTCATCATCATGAAGTTGCGACAGGCGGACAATGCGAGATCGGTGTTGCGTTCAATACTTTAGTTCAAAAAGCAGATGAAGTTCAATTACTGAAATATGTGATTAAAAATACCGCAGCCATGCATGGTAAAACGGTGACCTTTATGCCAAAGCCCATTCATGGTGATAATGGCTCAGGAATGCATGTTCATATCTCTTTAGTGAAAGAGGGTAAGAATCTTTTCACGGGAGAGAATTATGGTGGGCTCTCTGATATGGCGCTCTATTTTATCGGGGGTGTCATTAAACATGCGCATGCACTTAATGCCTTTACAAACCCATCTACAAATAGCTATAAGCGTTTAGTTCCTCACTTTGAGGCGCCTGTGATGCTTGCCTATTCTGCGAAGAATCGTTCTGCATCGATTCGTATTCCTTACATTACGAATCCTAAAGCACGTCGTATTGAGGTGCGTTTCCCAGATTCTACTGCAAATCCATATTTATGCTTTGCAGCACTTCTCATGGCAGGATTAGATGGAATTCAGAACAAAATTCATCCAGGAGAAGCGATGGATAAAGATCTTTATGATCTTCCAAAAGAGCTTTTACAAGATATTCCTCAAGTTTGCTTTAGTTTAGAAGAAGCCGTAAATGCGCTTGATAAAGATCGTGCCTTCTTAAAGCAAGGAAATGTATTTAGTGATGAACTTATCGATGCCTATATTGCCGTTAAGCGTCAAGAATATGAATATGTGAATCGCATTCCGCATCCTGCTGAGTTTGAGCTTTACTATTCACTCTAAATTAGAATTTAATAAGAGCGTAACATTGTTACGCTTTTTTTATGAAAAACAAAAAGGAATACCTAATGGCACGCCCAACGACGAAAGAATCACTTCTCTCGCTTTCGAATCATAAATATCATGAGCTTGTTAATCTTATCGACACGCTTTCAAATGAAGAACAATTGGGTATATTTCCTTTTGAAGATAGAGACCGAAATATTAGAGATGTATTAATACACTTATATGAATGGCATCAATTGCTATTGTATTGGGGGAATCATAATTTAGAAGGGGATGAAGTCACTTTTTTACCTTCACCTTATAATTGGAAAAATTATGGTGAGATGAATATAGAATTATGGAAAAAGCACCAAAAAACTTCATTACAAGAATCCAAAAACTTATTGAATGATAGCCACAAGGCGGTAATAGAATTCATTCAGCACTTTAATGATGATGTGCTTTTCATTAAAAAACACTTTAATTGGACAGGAACAACATCTTTAGGAAGTTATTGTGTATCTGCTACAAGCTCTCATTATGATTGGGCAATAAAAAAAATAAAACAATATAAAAAGTTAATTCAATGAGTAAGTAATGCCAGAGTGCACTATACAAAACCAAATTTAAAAAAGTTGTACTACTCTTTACGTGTGTGATTAGATTTTACTACCTAAGGAGTATTTATGAAAAAAATTCTTATCTCAGCCGCTGTAATCAGCGCACTTTCTTTAACTGCAAATGCACAATCTAACAATAAATCTGGTGTTTATGTTTCAGGTAAAATTGGAACATCTATTATGCAAATGTCAGGACAGCGTTTAGATTATTTAGATCGTTTCGATCCAACTGAAAATAGCTCTTTGCATTTAGGCAAAAAAAATAAAGGCGTATTCTCAGGTGGCGTTGCAGTAGGTTATGATTTCTTCCAAGATAGTGGAATTCCAGTCCGTGCAGAAATCGACTTAACGATCCGTGGTAAAGCAAAAACAAATAAACATGTTGGCTCTAGCTATTTATTAAATACCCCTGAGCATTACTATGCTGGAAACAATCTTGAGCTTACAACTTTGATGCTCAATGGTTATTATGATTTCCACAACAGTACATCATTTACACCTTATATTTCTGCAGGTTTGGGATATGCAAGAGTGAAGTTTGATACAAAAGCTTCTGCACATCAAACTAATCCGCTCTCTTATGAGAATTTTTCAATGTCAAAGCATTCGAATAAATTCGCATGGAGTTTAGGTGCTGGTGTTCAGTATGCAATGACAGATGATTTATCTCTAGACTTAGGATATCGTTTCGTTGATGCAGGTAAGTTCAAAATGGGAACACATGATCACACTGGAAGCTTTAACTCTCGCTCAAAAGTGCGCTCAAATGATATCTATTTAGGTATTACCTATCGTTTCTAATTGATAACGTAGTAATGAAAAAAGCCACCTTCGGGTGGCTTTTTATTT
>CAZBKP010000185.1:2013-3493 GCA_964492525.1 uncultured Cardiobacteriales bacterium | reverse complement strand
TTTGCTAGTAACTGAACAATTTTTCCAGGAAGCGCCCCGATATACGTTCTTCTATGACCTCGTATTTCAGATTCATCATGAACCCCGCCTAAACTCATGCGCACAAATTCACGACCCGTAGCATCCGCAATAGAACGTGCCAATGTCGTTTTTCCAACCCCAGGAGGACCAATCAAACATAAAATTTGCCCTTTCACACTTTTGGTATGATTGGTAACCGCAAGATATTCGAGAATACGCTCTTTGACTTTCTCAAGTCCTGAATGATCACGATCCAAACGCTCTTCAGACTTAACAATATCGTATTTTAATCGTGAACGTTTGTTCCATGGCATTTTTAAAAGCCAGTCGATATAAGTTCTCGACACGGTTCCTTCTGAAGACATAGCAGGCATTGTTTTTAAACGCTTTAACTCAGCAAGTGCTTTTTCCTCTGCCTCTTTCGGCATTTTTGCTTTTAGAATCTTCTCTTCTAACTGATCAAGCTCGGATAATCCATTGTCATTAAGATCATCCAATTCATGACGAATTGCTTTCATTTGCTCATTTAAAAAGTATTCACGTTGGTTTTTGTTCATCTGTTTTTGAACAGTCGCCTGAATACGATTCTGTGTTTCAAGCACATCAACTTCATACGTCAATAACGTAACAAGTGTTTTGACAAGTTTCCCGATCGTCTTTTCTTCAAGAATTTCTTGTTTTTTAGCTAAACTTACAGGAAGATAGTTAATCACTTTGATCGATAAACGAAGAATATCCTCTTCATTTTTGATGCTTTTTATAAGGTCATCCGGAATTTTTGTCATTGAAGCGATATTCGCAAAAAGATTACGAATCACATTACTATAGACTTTAGAAAGATTTTCAGACAAATCCTCTTCGACGGGATACTCTTCGTATTCAGCCATTGCATATTGGAGTGTATCCATTCCTTCAGACTTTAGAATATTGATGTCATTCACTTTAACTCGACCAATAGTTTCTACAAGAACTTTATAGCTCCCATCTTCTATTTGTACTTTTTGCACAATCCTACCGACAACCCCAACGGCATATACCGTAGACATTGAGACTTCCTCGTTCTCCATATCAATATGTGTTAAGAGAACAACCTCATCATCATACGCTTCTGCCGCATGTAACGAGCCTAAAGAGAGTTTACGACCAATCAACAATGGCACAGTGAGCGTTGGAAACACAACCAAGTCTCGAATGGCAATCACAGGGCGTTGCTTTGTATTTATAGTCTTTGGCATATAAATTCGTTACTCCAAATAAAATTCTCTATAATGAGAAGGGTGACACATTTAATTTTTACATTGTACCTTTATGGTGTCTTTTATTCTAAAATTCAATCAACTTTCTGAAAAAAATCTACGATGATACAATCCACGTTTAATCTGCAAAGTGACTACAGTCCCTCTGGCGATCAACCTACTGCTATACACAGTTTAGTAGAGGGTTTAGAAAATGGTTTAGC
>CAZBKP010000185.1:0-1913 GCA_964492525.1 uncultured Cardiobacteriales bacterium | reverse complement strand
GCGATCAACCTACTGCTATACACAGTTTAGTAGAGGGTTTAGAAAATGGTTTAGCAGCCCAAACGCTTTTAGGCGTTACCGGCTCAGGAAAAACCTTCACGATGGCAAATATCATTCAACAAACACAACGCCCTGCCATTATCCTTGCTCCCAATAAAACGCTTGCCGCACAGCTCTATGGAGAGATGAAATCATTTTTCCCTAATAATGCTGTGGAATACTTTGTATCGTACTATGACTATTATCAGCCAGAAGCCTATGTTGCCGCTTCTGATACCTATATTGAAAAAGATGCTTCCGTCAATGATCATATCGAACAAATGCGGTTATCTGCAACCAAAGCGATTCTTGAGCGAAATGATACCATTATTGTTGCAACAGTCTCTTCCATCTATGGTTTAGGTGATAAAGACCATTACATGAAGATGATCCTTCATCTCTCTGTAGGTGAAGCGATTGATCAGCGAGCTATTTTAAGAAGACTCGCTGAACTACAATATCATCGCAATGATGTGGTATTAGAACGAGGAAACTTCCGTGTACGAGGCGATGTTATTGATATTTTTCCTGCTGAAAGTGAGCGCTATGCTGTTCGTGTTGAGCTATTTGATGAAGAAGTTGATCGCTTAAGTTTTTTTGATCCCTTAACCGGTGAAGTCATTCGAAAAGTACCTCGTTTAACGGTGTATCCATCAAGCCACTATGTGACGCCAAGAGAAACCCTTCTTCGTGCGGTCGATGAGATCAAAGAAGAACTCACAACACAACTCGCCTATCTTAAGCGAAATGATAAACTCGTCGAAGCCCAACGATTAGAACAACGGACACGATTTGACTTAGAAATGATTGTGGAATTAGGCTACTGTCAAGGTATTGAGAATTACTCCCGCTATTTATCAGGGCGATCAGCGGGTGAAGCACCTCCCACACTGTTTGATTATCTCCCACCAAATGCGCTACTTTTTATAGATGAATCTCATGTCACGATTCCACAGCTTGGTGCAATGTATAAAGGGGATCGCTCTCGGAAAGAAAATCTTGTGACGTATGGCTTTCGTCTTCCCTCTGCGCTTGATAATCGCCCTCTGCGCTTTGATGAATTTGAATCACTAATGCCTCAAAGTATTTTTGTCTCTGCAACGCCAAGTACTTATGAAGCGGAACATGCAAGCAATATTGCAGAGCAAGTTGTTCGCCCTACAGGATTACTAGATCCCATTATTGAAGTTCGCCCTGCCGACACTCAAGTGGATGATGTACTTTCAGAAATCTACAAAAGAGTCGAAAAAGGTGAGCGCGTGTTAATTACGACGTTAACCAAACGAATGAGCGAAGACTTAACCGACTTCTTAGCTGAACACCAAGTTAAAGTGCGCTATCTTCATTCTGATATTGATACCGTAGAGCGTACTGAAATTATCCGAGATTTAAGACTCGGCGTATTTGATGTTCTCGTTGGCATTAACTTATTGAGAGAGGGATTAGATATCCCAGAAGTTTCACTTGTTGCGGTCTTAGATGCCGATAAAGAAGGTTTCTTGCGTTCCGAACGTTCTCTTATCCAAACTATTGGTCGTGCGGCTAGGAATGCAAATGGAATGGCGATTTTGTACGCAAATAAAATCACAGGAGGAATGGCCGCTGCGATCCAAGAGACAGAAAGAAGACGTGCAAAACAAGAAGAGTACAATCAACTTCATGGCATCACACCCAAAACGATTCTTAAAGATGTTTCGGATATTATGAAAGATGCGAGAGATATTAAAGAAGATACGTCTCGTCGCCCTCAAACTTATGAAATCGATCGTGACGTTGATCTTTTAGATCCTAAAGCCCTCACTAAAGCATTAACTAAACTAGAAAAACAGATGATGGAACATGCCAAAAACTTAGAGTTTGAAGAGGCCGCAAAA
>CAZBKP010000184.1:0-3504 GCA_964492525.1 uncultured Cardiobacteriales bacterium | reverse complement strand
CGACGACTGCACACACTCCTTGATTACAAATTAAAGTTGTCGGAGTTTCATAGCCATCAACGGTGGTATGATTCGGAGAAAGATCTGAAATGACTCCCTCGAAAATATTCACATCCCCCACAAACTCAGCAACATAGAGAGAGTTCGGATACTCATAAATTTCTGTAGGCGTTGCCACTTGTGTGAGTTCCCCTGCATCCATGACAGCAATTCGACTAGATACTGTCATCGCTTCTTCTTGGTCATGAGTCACAATCACAAAGGTAATGCCAAGCTCTTCTTGAATGGTCATGAGCTCAAATTGCGTTTGTTGGCGTAGTCGCTTGTCGAGTGCACCTAAGGGTTCATCTAACAGGAGTAATTTTGGCTTTTTAACAATGCTTCGGGCAAGCGCAACACGTTGTCTTTGTCCCCCTGAGAGTTGATGGGGTTTTCGCTTTGCAAACTTTTCTAATTGAACAAGCTCAAGCATCTGATTGACACGTTTTTTGATATCAGGTTTTGAGACTTTATCTTGTTTGAGTCCAAAGGCAATATTCTCCTCAACCGTCATGTGAGGGAAGAGCGCATAGCTTTGGAACATCATATTGATTGGGCGCTCATAAGGGGGGATTTTGGAAATATCTTCACCATCTAAAAGAATGGTCCCAGAGGTCGGCGTTTCAAAGCCTGCAAGCATTCTCAAAAGCGTCGTTTTTCCACAGCCCGATGGCCCAAGAAGTGAGAAAAACTCACCTTGATAGATATCTAAAGAGACATTATTGACCGCAATATACTCATCAAATACTTTAACAAGATCAACGATTTCGATATAAGGAACAGAATTTGGATCACGCCAAGGTTCATAATGTTTTTTTGATAGATTTGGGGCCATACCAACTCCTTAAAAGCATGAGTGCTTTGCTCATTTTTAAGCGCCAGAAAGAGGGTTATTTTACAGCAATTACCTGTAACTTCAATGAATAGATTAGCTTAATTTTATATGAATGGTCGCATAGGCTTTCGTCTGCTCAATGAGGATCATTTGCTGTTTGGCTAATTCAAGAATCGACATAAAAGAGACCACAATGCCCAATCGACCTTCTTTTAGATTTAAAAGGGATTCAAAGGAGACAAATTCTCGATCATTCAGTCGATCTAGAATATCGACCATCCGCTCTTGAACGGAGAGCGTTTCAGTTGTGACCGTATGTTGCACATAGTGGGTTTGCTCTTTGAGTAGTTTTTTAAGAGCTGCGGTCAACTCTTCGATAGAAATAGAAGGGAGCGGCGCATCTGTCGCAAGATCGGGAAGTGCAGGCGTTGTTGGAAAGATCTCCTCATCAAAACGAGGCATGCTTTGTAATTCTAGCGCAGCTTGCTTGTACTGAGCATAGAGTTGTAAGCGTTCAATAAGCTCTTTGTGCGGATCGTATGACTCATCTTCATTTTCATTTTCAATAGGGTGTTTGGGAAGAAGGAGCCGAGATTTAATTTCAGCAAGCCAAGCTGCCATGACAAGATAGTCTGAGGCAAGCTCAAATCGGTCCTTTTTCAGAAGATTTACATACTCCATATATTGATGAGTAATTTCAGCAATAGGAATATCAAGAATATCAAAGTTATTCTTGCGGATCAGGTAGAGCAGAAGGTCAAAGGGACCTTCAAATGCTTCAAGCCAAAGTTCTAACGCATCGGGAGGAATAAAGAGATCAAGTGGAAGCTGTACAGGCGCTCCTTTATAGAGCGCTGCAGGTGCTTTTTCAGTCTCAAATTCCGTCGAAGAGGTGTGCATCACTATTACAAGCCAACCGCTTTTCGTAACTCTTTAATGAAAGGTGTTGCGATAGAACGAGCGCGTTCCGCTCCTTTCTTAAGAATCTTTTCAACGTCATCAGGATTCTGCATCAAGGCTTCGTAGCGCGCTCTCGGTTCGGTTAGAATGCCATTGAGTTTTTCAAACAGAAGTTGTTTCATTTCTCCCCAAGCGATCCCCTCTGCATAAGCTTTGCGCATCTCATCTCGTTCAGCTTCGGATGAAAAGGCAGCGTAGATTTCAAAGAGCGTAGAGGTGTCAGGATCTTTAGGTGCACCCGGCTCTAACGAATCTGTCACAATTTTCATGATGTTTTTACGTAGTTGTTTTTCAGGAATGAAAAGCGGAATCGTATTGTTATAGCTTTTACTCATTTTTCGCCCATCTAGTCCAGGAAGTACTGCAACTTCTTCACTAATTACGACTTCAGGAAGGACAAAATGTTCGCCATAGAGATAATTAAAGCGCTGTGCAATATCCCTTGCCATCTCGATATGCTGGATTTGATCTTTACCCACCGGCACTTTATTGGCTTTAAACATTAAAATATCAGCTGCCATTAAAACAGGATATGAGAAAAGTCCCATAGTGATCCCTTTATCAGGGTCTTCATTATTTGCAAGATTCTCATCCACGGATGCTTTATAAGCGTGCGCGCGGTTCATCAATCCTTTTGCCGTCACACAGGTTAATAGCCATGATAATTCTGTAATTTCAGGGACATCGGATTGGCGATAAAAACACGCTTTATCTGTGTCTAATCCCATTGCAATCCACGTTGCGGCAACCTCATGTCTTGATTGAATGATTCTCTGTGGGTCTTGGCATTTGATGAGTGCATGGTAATCGGAGAGAAAGAAAAAACAGTTGTCATTCTCTTTGCTCATCTCAATCGCAGGACGAATCGCACCTGCATAATTTCCTAAATGAGGCGTTCCTGTAGGTGTCACACCTGTTAAAATAATCTCTTGGGTCATAGCAAAATATTTTCCAAAAAAGTAAATAAGTGATTAGATAAAAAGAAGGTTATTTTTCTGATAGGTAATATATCTGTATAGGATAGAAAAATAATAATAAAAAAACCATATTGACCTATTTGGTGTAGTTTGTCAGATAAATGATCAGGTAGCATTATCATTAACATTTTGCTTCCATCTAAAGGAGGAATAGGAATTAAGTTAAAAACTGCTAATAAAATGTTAATCCAAACGCCTGATATAGACATGATGATAAGCCCTTCAGATAAAGTCCTTTCATCTTGAGATGGGTAGCCAAAGAACTTAGCTGTTAGTGCATAAATTAATGCCCAAATAATGGCTTGGATGATGTTAGACATAGGACCCGCCGCTGCAATAAAAAAAGGGTCTGTTCGGATATGTTTAAGTTTAAGATAGTTTACAGGGACAGGTTTTGCCCAGCCAAAAGTAAAGGTTCCTTTTGATAAGGCCCAGAGTACTAAAGGTAAAATGATTGTTCCCAAAGGATCTATATGTTTAGAGGGGGAAAGAGTAACTCTTCCTAGTAAAAAAGCGGTGTCATCGCCACATTTATAAGCGCTTAATGCATGTGCAGCCTCATGAATAGAAATTGCCAAAATAAGCGGAACAAGGGAGAGTAAAAAATTGAAAATATTAAAATCCATAAACAATCTTTCGAAAAACGAGTGGATTTGAAATTATACATGATCGAAATATTAAATTTTAGTTTAT
>CAZBKP010000183.1:0-3516 GCA_964492525.1 uncultured Cardiobacteriales bacterium | reverse complement strand
CGAGAAGATATCAAGCAACGCCTTGCTGAATCGATCGAAACGGCATTGCAACTCTCTTCAGGAATTGTATCCGCTGTAGATATGAATGACCCCTCCGTTGCCCTTCACTTCTCGGCAAACTATGCGTGCCCTGAGTGTGGATTTTCACTCCCTGAATTAGAGCCTAGACTCTTTTCATTCAATAATCCTGCAGGTGCATGCCCAACGTGTGACGGACTCGGCGTCAGCCAATATTTTGATGAGCATCGTGTGATTGCAAATCCTGAGCTTTCACTTGCGGCAGGCGCGGTTCGAGGTTGGGATAAACGCGCATTTTATTACTATTCCATGATTCTCTCTCTCGCGAAGCATTACCATTTCGACCCAGAAGTTCCGTTTAATGAGCTTCCTAAAGAGATTCAATCCATTATTCTCAATGGTAGTGGCAAAGAGAAAATCAACTTTGAATATATCTCTTCCAATGGAAAAACCGTCACACGTACCCATACGTTTGAGGGGATTTTACCCAATCTTGAGCGTCGTTATCGTGAAACAGATTCGCAAACTATTCGAGAAGAATTAGCAAAATATCTTGCCTCTCGCCCCTGCCCTGACTGTCTAGGTGCAAGGCTTGGCGTTGCACCACGGAATGTATTGATTGATGATAAAGCCATTCATGAGATCACCGCCTATTCAATTGATGAAGCGCTGAACTGGTCATCTACTTTGAAATTACAAGGTGCGCGTGCTGAAATTGCTGATAAAATTCTCAAAGAGATTAATGAGCGCCTTGGTTTTCTTGTCAATGTGGGATTAGATTATCTTAATCTTTCGCGTTCAGCGGAAACGCTCTCAGGCGGAGAAGCACAACGGATTCGACTCGCTTCGCAAATTGGTGCAGGACTTGTTGGCGTCATGTACGTTTTAGATGAACCCTCTATCGGACTTCATCAGCGAGATAATGATAGACTTCTTCAAACATTGATTCATCTTAGAGATTTAGGGAATACCGTCATCGTCGTTGAGCATGATGAGGATGCGATTCGTGCGGCAGATTATATTGTGGATATTGGCCCCGGTGCAGGTGTTCATGGGGGCAATATTGTCGCAGAAGGCACTGCAGAAGAGATTATGCGAAATCCAAATTCACTGACTGGTGAATATCTTTCTCATAAAAGATCTATTGCGATTCCCAAAGAACGCACCCCGATTGATCCTGATCGTATGCTTTCGATTATTGGAGCATCTGGAAATAACCTTAAAAACGTCTCTGTAGAGATTCCAATTGGCGTTTTAACGTGTATCACAGGGGTGTCAGGCTCGGGAAAATCGACACTTATCAATGATACGTTGTATCCCTATATCTCCAATCTTTTGAATAAATCTTCTCATGAGATTGCTCCTGTTAAAGAGATTAAAGGCATTGAGCATATTGATAAAGTGATCAATATTGACCAAAGCCCGATTGGTCGTACTCCCCGTTCAAACCCTGCAACCTATACAGGATTATTCACTCCGATTCGTGAACTCTTTTCAGGTACCGCAGAATCTCGTGCGCGTGGCTATACTGCAGGTCGCTTTAGCTTTAATGTGAAAGGCGGACGATGCGAAGCGTGCCAAGGTGATGGACTGATCAAGGTTGAAATGCACTTCCTTCCTGATGTCTATGTGCTTTGCGATACCTGTAAAGGAAAACGCTATAATCGAGAAACACTCGATATTCTCTACAAAGGAAAAAATATTAGCGAAGTGTTGGATATGACGGTGGAAGATGCGTGCACATTTTTTGAAGCGATTCCTGTCGTTCATCGTCGTTTAACCACGTTGATGGAAGTGGGATTAAGCTATATTACTCTTGGGCAAAATGCGACCACACTCTCAGGCGGAGAAGCGCAACGCGTCAAACTTTCCCGTGAACTGTCAAAACGAGATACAGGCAAAACGCTCTATATTTTAGATGAACCGACAACGGGCTTACATTTCCATGATATTGCGCAACTTCTTACTGTGATTCAAACCCTTAGAGATCAAGGAAACACGATTGTGATTATTGAACATAATCTTGATGTGATTAAAACAGCAGACTGGATTATTGATTTAGGGCCAGAAGGGGGTTATAAAGGAGGAACGATCTTATGCTCAGGGACTCCAGAAACGATCGCCCAGAGCAAAAAGAGCTTAACAGGTAAATTCTTAAAACCCTTTTTAACCCCTAAGAGAGGTAAGTAATGAGACTACTCCCGACGATTACTCCCGAAACGAAAACAAAATATAGTGACCTCTCAGGCGCAATCGAAATTGATTGGGAGGGACGCGTATCTAATCTTGTCATGCTCTGTAGCGCACATGGAATAGATATGCAAAAATACTATCTGATTGGATTTGGATTTGTCTCCGTGACAGAGGATGCTATTCGTTGCAAGGCGCTCTTAATAGATAGCGACCGCTATGGCGACTCCTTTGAAGCGTTAGAGCAAACAATATCTGAAATCGATGAGATTGATGCCGTCCAAAAGACATTTGACATCACCCATTCCGAGCTTGAAAAATACATTAAGCATATTAATGCGATGTTGTTTACACGCTTAGGCAGAGAGATCAAAACCATTACGATCACCTCTGATGAAACCATAGAAACACATACAACGGAATTCGATGAATTCCCACTTTATTAATTTAAGGACAAAAAAAATGACACTTGATTGGAATAACTTAGGATTTTCATATATCGAAACCCCCTTTCGTTTTATTGCAAAGCATGAGAATGGTGCTTGGCAAAAAGGCGGATTAACAGAAGACTCAACGCTCCATATTCATGAGGGCTCAACGGCTTTGCATTATGGACAACAGTGTTTTGAGGGCTTAAAAGCTTATCGCACAAAAGATGGTAGCATTAATCTGTTCCGCCCTTATGAAAATGCGCGCCGTATGAATGCAAGCGCAAGACGTTTAAGAATGCCAGAGATTCCTGAGGAACTCTTTGTCGAAGCGGTGAAGCAAGTCGTAAAAGCAAATGAGAAATTTGTACCTCCTTACGGCACGGGGGGCACTCTATACTTACGCCCACTTTATATCGGTGTAGGTCCAAATATTGGTGTAAAACCTGCCCCTGAATATCTCTTCACTGTATTCTGTACGCCTGTCGGTGCTTACTTTAAAGGTGGATTAGCGCCGACTAACTTCATCATTTCAGAGTTTGACCGCGCAGCGCCCATGGGAACAGGTGCAGCAAAAGTAGGCGGGAACTATGCAGCAAGTTTACTTCCCGGCTATGAAGCACATGAGCGTAATTTCTCAGACTGTATCTATTTAGATCCTGCAACGCATACGAAGATTGAAGAAGTAGGCTCTGCAAACTTCTTTGGAATCACGAAAGATAATAAATTCGTGACCCCCATCTCCCCTTCGATTCTTCCAAGTATTACAAAATATTCGCTACTTCATCTTGCTAAAGAGCGTTTAGGAATGGAAACCGTTGAGGGGGATGTCTATCTTAATCAATTAGACCAATTTACTGAGGCGGGTGCATGTGGAACG
>CAZBKP010000182.1:0-3541 GCA_964492525.1 uncultured Cardiobacteriales bacterium | reverse complement strand
AAGGAAAAACATCCGTCACGCAATTTACAGGAAATATCTTAGATCAATTAGGATGCGAGTGCGGTATGATCGGCACCAATGGAATTGGAACGATACATCATCAAAAAGAAAATACCCATACAACGCCTGATTTAATGGCGTTATACCAATCTTTACAAGAGATCCACCAATTGCTCAGCTCTCAGGATAAAGCCCCTGTGATTATGGAAGTGACATCGCATGCATTAGATCAGGCGCGTATTAAATTTTTATCTTTTGACGTCACGACCTTTACAAATTTAGCAAGAGACCATCTTGATTATCATAAAACGATCGAAGCCTATCAAACTGCGAAGCAAAAGCTCTTCTTTGAGTATGTGAGTTTAAATTCTGTGATTAATATAGATGATCCTTGTGGACATGAAATTTTTAACGTATTGAATGAAAGGCGGGATCGAGTGCTTTATCCTTATGGGATGGAGCATTGTGCTCATCCCAATATGCTCAGGATTTCAGAACTTGAATTAACGCCAAATGGAATTGAGTTTGTTCTAACCTATAAAAATCAAAATAAAAAAATAAAAAGCCACCTATTTGGGCATTTTAATGCTTATAACCTTGTTGCAGCGATAGGGGATGTGCTTGCACTTGGATATGACTTTGACCAAATCTGTGAAATTATTCCTAATATTAATAATGTGAAAGGAAGAATGGAGGCGATCAAGCTCCAAAATGGTTCGGTCGCAGTGGTTGATTATGCACATAAACCCAATGCGTTGTTACAAGTGTTGAAAGCATTGAGGAATCATGTTCCCAAGGGTAGGCTAATCTGTGTGTTTGGATGTGGGGGTGATCGGGATCGAGGAAAGCGCCCCTTGATGGCCGAGATTGCAGAAAACCATGCGGATTTTGTGATTGTGACCAATGATAATCCAAGAACAGAGTCAGAAGATTTGATTGCAGATGAAATTATGTCAGGATTTACGGATGGATATCGTGATTACCGTGTGATTTTAGATCGAAAAACCGCCATTGAATCTGCACTTTCTATGGCAAAAACAGGCGATATTGTTGTCGTTGCGGGGAAAGGGCATGAGGATTATCAAATTGTTGGAACAGATAAAAAACATTTTTCAGATATTGAAGTGATTCAGTCCTATCAAGGGCTTTAAGTTAAGATAGAGAGAAGAGATGAAATTATCAGATGTGGCAGAAATATTACAGGGTGAATTAATTGGAGCCGATGCCTATTTCTATGGGGCTGCTACAGATACACGAATGATTGAGCCTGGGCAACTTTTTTTTGCATGGAAAGGTGCGCATTGTGATGCCCATGATTTTCTTGAAAGCATAGAGGCGAAAGGGGCGATTGGTGCCGTTGTGGAACGCTATGTTTCATCGGCAAATATTAGTCAGATCGTGGTTAAAGATAGTCAGAAAGCGTTAGGAAAGCTTGCAAAAGCATGGCGTAAGCGATGGATCGGAAAATGTATTGCACTTACAGGTTCAAATGGAAAAACAACCCTTAAAGAGATGATTGCCTCAATATTAAATCAGAAGGCGCCGACGCTCTCAACGGTTGGAAATTACAATAATCATGTAGGGTGCCCTTTAACGCTTCTAAAACTAAAAACACAACATCAATTTGCCGTTATCGAGATGGGGGCAAGTGGGTTTCAAGAGATTCAATATCTTACAAAGATTGCAAAGCCAGATATCGCAATTATTACGAATGCTTCTGCATGTCACTTAGAGGGATTTAAATCTATTGCAGGGGTTGCTGAAGCAAAGTCTGAGATTTTTGAGGGATTAGATAAAAATGGGGTTGCCATTATTAATGCGGATGATCCTTATTGTGGCTATTGGAAAGAGAAAGCGTTGCCACATAAAATCATGACTTTCGGTATTGATAATAAAGCAGATGTATATGCAACAAAGATTCAATCAAATCACTTTACGCTTCATATCCATGATCTATCGATTGATATTTCTCTAAAACTTAAAGGTAAACATAATATCTTAAATGCGTGTAGTGCAGCTGCAGCCGCTTATGAAGTCGGCGCAACCTTAAGTGAAATTAAACGAGGATTGGAAAATGTTCTCCCCGTATCAGGACGATTTGAATATCTCGCGCTTAATGAAAATCATCAGCTTATTAATGATGGCTACAAAGCAAATCCTGCATCCGTCCAAGCGGGGATTGATACGGTACTTTTGGAAAGTGAAAGTGAGTGCTGGCTTGTGCTTGGAAATATGAGAGAACTTGGGGAAACAGAACGAGCCTTACACTCAGAGTGCGGTAAGCTTGCAAAAGAGAAGGGCATTAAACGACTTTTTACGTTGGGTGAGTTAGCGAAAGAGAGCGCACAGGCTTTTGGAGACCGTGCAGAAGCCTATATGACTCATGAGGAGATTGCGAGTGCGGTACTTAAACAACTTGATAATTTTAAATCGCACAAAGTAACCGTGCTGGTGACAGGATCACACTCTATGAATATGCCTAAGATTGTTGATATAATTCGCAACAGTCAAATTTCATTAAAATAGTAGATAAAAGGAATGAATACATGCTTTATGCATTAATGAGCTACCTTGCTGAACATGTTTGGGGCTCTCTTAGAATTTTTCAGTATCTTTCTATGCGAAGTATTTGTGCGGTTTTAACCTCACTCTTATTTTCTCTATCCTTAGGAAGCAAGTTTATTCAATACATGAAGCAAATGCAGATTGGGCAGTTTGTAAGAGATGATGGACCTAAAACACATCTTTCTAAATCAGGCACCCCAACCATGGGAGGAGTACTGATTATTGCGAGTATTTCTCTTTCCACACTATTATGGGCGGATCTCACAAATTTAGATGTTTGGGTCGTGTTACTTGTGCTTTGGGGATTCGGCTATGTTGGTTTTATTGATGATTATCGGAAAATTATCAAAAAACAATCTTTAGGGTTAAGAGCAAAAGAGAAATATGCCTATTTAAGTATTTTAGGAATTGTTGCCGCGCTCGTTTTATATTTTACGGCTCAAACTCCAACAGATACCGCCCTTCTTATCCCTTATTTTAAAGACTTATACCTTCCTTTAGGACTCTTTTTCATCCCTTTTGTCTATTTTGTAATAGTCGGTTCAAGTAATGCCGTCAATATTACGGATGGATTAGATGGGCTTGCCATTATGCCTACGATTCTAGTCGCTGCCGCTTTAGCCGTTTTTGCGTATGCTTCAGGAAATGTGGAGTTCTCGAAATATTTAAGCCTCCCTTATGTGAAAGGTGCGGGGGAGATTGCGGTGATTTGTGCCGCGATCTTCGGTGCGGGGCTTGGTTTTCTCTGGTTTAATACGTATCCTGCTCAAGTTTTTATGGGAGATGTTGGCGCGTTAGCCTTAGGCGGAGCATTGGGCGTGATCGCTGTGATTGTTCGGCAAGAACTAGTATTTTGTATTATGAGTGGTCTATTTGTCGTTGAAACCTTGTCTGTATTTTTACAAGTGGGCTCTTATAAACTACGAAAAAAGCGTATTTTTAGAATGGCACCGATTCATCATCATTTTGAAGAGAA
>CAZBKP010000181.1:0-3542 GCA_964492525.1 uncultured Cardiobacteriales bacterium | reverse complement strand
AAGCCACTTTAATGGTGTAACTTTATTGATTTTAACGCCTCATTTCTATGAGGCGTTTTCTTACATAGGATAATATTAAATATGAGCAATAATGATATAAAAGATTTTGATAAGCGTTTTTTTAAATTAAACGACGTAATTAAATTTGATGATAGCCAACCGAAGAGTGGCAAAAAAACTATCTTCTTTGAAACTGACTTTATCGCTGGCGCTGTTTGGTGTTTAAGACCTGGACAAGAAACTTTCACTCATACACATACAACTTCAGATGATATCTGGATCTGTGTTCAAGGCACTGGAACAATGTATCCTGAGCTTGGAAAAGAAGTTACTATTACAAAAGGAGATATCATTCTTTCTCGTCCAAATGAATGGCATGGAATGAAGAATACAGGAGATGAAGATTTTGTATTTATTGGCATTGCAGGCCCTCTTCCAATGGACTTAGTTCTTCCTGAAAATAAATAATCTTCATTCAATAAAAAAAACCGCTTTTAGCGGTTTTTTTATTGTTTCGAATTACTTACTCAATGACGATCAATAGATCTCCAACATCCACGGTTTCGCCTGCTTGTGCATAAACGTTTTTAATCACACCCGTTTTTTCAGAGCGTAATACCGTTTCCATCTTCATCGCTTCCATTGTTAAAAGAGGATCGCCTTCACGAACATTATCCCCCACTTTAACTTGCATCACGCCGATCATACCTGGCATTGGAGCACCAACATGTCCGCGATTACTTGGATCTGCTTTGGCTTTTCTTACGCTTACGCCTTCGACACCTTTTTTAGCCACTTTGAATACACGTTGCTCACCATTTAATTCAAAGAATACTTGGCAATTTCCATCTTGATCGGGCTCTGTCACTACAAGCATACTAATCAGTAATTTTTTACCCTTTTCAATTTCAATTTCAATCTCTTCATCTTCTTCTAAGGGATAGAAGTATGCTTTCGTTGGAATGGTAGAAACATCACCAAATTGAGCTTTAAACGCTGTAAAATCTTCAAAGACCTTTGGATACATAATGTATGAAGCTAAGTCTGTATCCGAAACATCATACTTGAACTTTTCTGTTAACTCTTTACGGAGCGCATCGAAATCAATCGGTGCCAACTGATCTCCAGCTTGTTTGATTTCTGGCTTTTTGCCCTTTAGAACTTTTAATGAAAGCGCTTCAGGGAATCCACCTTCTGGAATACCTAACTCACCTTTAAACAACCCTTCAACAGATTGTGGGAATGCAATTTCTTTTTCAGGATTTAAGACATCTTCCTTAGTAAGATTTTGAGTCACCATCATTAAAGCCATATCGCCCACAACTTTCGAGCTTGGGGTAACTTTGACAATATCCCCAAAAAGTTGGTTTACATCTGCATACGCTTTTGCCACTTCATCCCAACGAGACTCTAATCCCACGCTTCTTGCCTGCTCTTTGAGGTTTGTGTATTGTCCTCCGGGCATCTCATGACGATAGATATCTGAGGTGCCTGAACGAATACCAGACTCAAAAGGTGAATAATAGGAGCGCACCCCTTCAAAATAAGTTGAGATTTGTGTTAATGCATCATAATCAAATTTAGGATCACGATCGGTAAACTGTAATCCACGGAGGACAGAGCCTAATGACGGCTGACTCGTTAATCCTGAGAAGCTATCAATTGCACAATCGACAACATCAACACCCGCATCAATAGCCGCTAAGACGCTTGCCGCTGACATTCCTGATGTATCGTGCGTATGGAAATGTATGGGTAAGCTCACTTCTTCTTTAAGCGCTTTAACAAGTGCGCTCGCTGCTTTCGGACGGCACAATCCCGCCATATCCTTAATCGCAATAATATGTGCACCCTCTTTTTCCAATGCTTTAGCAAGTTTCACATAGTAATCAATTTGATATTTAGGACGGGAGGCATCAAAAATATCACTGGTATAACAAATAGCTGCTTCACAAAGCTTTCCTGTATCGATGACAGATTCCATACAGTAACGCATATTGTCGAGAATATTTAAGGAGTCAAATACTCTGAAAAGATCAATCCCTTTTGCGGCCGCTTGCTCTACGAAAAAGCGGATGGCATTTTTAGGGTAACTGGTATAACCCACGCCATTGACTCCACGGATCAGCATTTGCAAAAGTAAATTCGGCATGGCTTCACGGAAATTTTCTAATCTCTCCCATGGATCTTCATTTAAGAATCGCATTGCCACATCAAAGGTTGCCCCGCCCCAACACTCAACAGAGAACAGTTCAGGTAGTAATTTTTGATAATAAGGCGCGATCTTCACTAAATCATTACTTCTAACACGTGTCGCAAAAAGAGATTGATGCGCATCTCGCATAGTAGTATCTGTAATTAATACTTGGTTTTGATCAAGCATCCATTGGCTAAAGTTTTTTGCACCTAGTTCATCTAATAAAACTTTACTACCTTTCACACTTTGCGACTTAGGAGCGACCGTGGGTAAAATAGGTTCTACAAAATATTTTGGAATCACACGTCCTTCGACCTCTGGATTGCCATTTACTTTTACGTCAGCAAGATATTTCAATATAAAGCTTGCGCGATCACGGCGAACAGGGAAATCAAAGAGTGAAGGAGTTTCGTCAATAAAGCGTGTCGTACACTCCCCTTTTATAAAGGCAGGATGATTGATCACATTCTCAACAAACAATAAGTTTGTCGCAAGACCTCTTACTCTAAATTCACGAAGTGCGCGATCCATACGATAAATCGCCTCTTCTCCGTTTCGTCCCCATGCCGTGACTTTAACAAGTAATGAATCATAATAAGGCGTAATTACTGCACCTGCATACGAAGTTCCACCATCCAGTCTCACTCCAAAACCTGCAGGAGAACGATAGGCATTAATCGTACCGTAATCCGGTACAAATCCATTTGAAGGATCTTCTGTTGTGATACGACATTGGAGTGCCGCACCCGTGAGGTGAATATTTTCTTGCTTGGGTACTTCGAGTTTTGGATCACCGATGAGCAATCCTTCAGCAACACCAATCTGAGCTTTAACGATATCAATCCCTGTAATTGCCTCGGTTACAGTATGTTCTACCTGAATACGAGGATTCACTTCGATGAAATAGAACTGATTTGTAGAAGCATCCATCAAGAACTCAACCGTTCCTGCATTCACATACTTCGCAGCTTTACCAATCTTAATGGCATAATCACAGACTTCTTTACGTAATTCATCTGATAAGTAAGGTGCAGGCGCTCTTTCAACAACCTTTTGATGACGTCGCTGAACGGTACAATCACGCTCAAAAAGATGCACGATATTACCGGCAGAGTCTCCCAAAATTTGGACTTCAACGTGACGCGCTTTAACGACTAATTTCTCTAAATAAACTTCATCATTTCCGAAGGCAGCTTTTGCCTCACGTCTTGCAACGTCAACGGATTCGATCAGTTTCTCGGCTTTCTCAACGATACGCATTCCACGACCGCCCCCGCCCCAGCTTGCTTTAAGCATCACAGGATAACCAATCGTTTCTGCAACTTTTAATATTTTGTCATTATCA
>CAZBKP010000180.1:0-3548 GCA_964492525.1 uncultured Cardiobacteriales bacterium | reverse complement strand
CTCAATCTTATCTTCTCTTGATATAGATCATGCTAATTATATTTAATTTTTCGAGCATAAAATAAAATGACAATCTATTTGTAGTAATAGAGTAGTAAAAATATCTATATTTATTAAAAAATAAAAGAAGCTGACTAATCGAACTATCTGATTAAACAACCTAAAAAATGCAATAACATTATGATAAATATATGTTTTATAAAATAATACAAGAAAAACCAAAGCAACATCAGGTTTATTTTACGAAAAAATTTCTCATATATTATTTTTATTGAAAAATAATCACTTTATTGCCTACTTAAAAATTTGAATAGTAGATAAAAAACATTCTTTGGATTAAATAGATCATTGGAATTTATATTTGCATTGTAATAGATATCCTTTTTTACTTCTAAAACTCGCCAAAAATGCATACATAACCTTACACTTTAGTCATATTATTAATCATGCCTTCTGTTTTTATAAAAGAATCATAATAAGTAGGCTCCTCATTAGTTAAAAATTTCGACTACATACAGACTAACTTTCCCTATTTTTTCATAAAAAGATTAAATGTGCCCTTTCTTAAACTAACTTTACTCGTAAAATATAGATGCGTATAATCTGTATTAAGTTAATTTTTCTAACAATCGAGGACTAATAAATGAAAGAATTAAGCGAACTCCAAACCCAAGCTTGGAAAACATTCAAACCAGGGGAGTGGCAGACTACAGTCGATGTTCGTGACTTTATTCAGAAAAACTATACTCCTTATGAAGGAGATGAGTCTTTTCTTAAAGGTGCGACCAAGGCAACGACTACCCTTTGGGACAAAGTCATGGAAGGCATCAAGATAGAAAATGCAACTCATGCCCCTGTAGATTTTGATACAAGCGTAATCTCTACAATTACTGCACATGATGCGGGTTATATTGAGAAAGATTTAGAGAAAATTGTAGGGTTACAAACTGAAAAACCACTGAAGCGTGCATTAATTCCATTTGGTGGAATTAAAATGATCGAGAACTCATGTAAAGCATATGACCGTGAACTTGATCCTGAAGTTAAAAAAATCTTCACTGATTACCGTAAAACGCATAACCAAGGTGTATTTGATATTTATACTCCTGACATTTTGCGCTGCCGTAAATCAGGTGTGATCACAGGTCTTCCTGATGCGTATGGTCGTGGCCGTATCATCGGTGATTATCGTCGTGTTGCACTTTATGGAATCGACTTCTTAATGAAGGATAAATTTGAGCAATTTACCTCTTTACAAGAAGATTTCGAAAATGGCGTTGATCTTGAAATGACAATGCAAAGACGTGAAGAAATTGCAGAGCAACATAAAGCATTAGGACAGATCAAAGAGATGGCTGCAAAATACGGCTATGATATTTCTGGCCCTGCTACAAATGCTCGTGAAGCAGTTCAATGGACTTACTTCGCTTACCTTGCTGCAGTTAAATCACAAAATGGTGCAGCGATGTCATTAGGTCGCACGTCTACATTCTTCGATATCTATTTTGAGCGTGATATTAAAGCTGGAATCCTTACAGAAGAAGAAGCACAAGAAATCGTTGATCACTTCGTTATGAAGCTCCGTATGGTTCGTTTCTTACGTACCCCTGAGTATGATGATTTATTCTCTGGCGATCCAATTTGGGCAACTGAATCTATCGGCGGAATGGGATTAGATGGAAGAACATTAATTTCTAAAACATCGTTCCGTTTCTTAAATACACTTTACACAATGGGACCTTCTCCTGAGCCAAACATGACGATTCTTTGGTCTGAGCAGTTACCACAAGGCTTTAAAGAGTATGCATCTAAAGTTTCGATTGATACCTCTTCACTTCAATACGAAAATGATGACTTAATGCGTCCTGACTTTAATAGTGATGACTATGCAATTGCATGTTGTGTAAGCCCAATGGTCATTGGTAAGCAAATGCAGTTCTTTGGTGCACGTGCGAACCTTGCGAAGACATTGCTCTATGCAATTAATGGCGGTATGGATGAGAAAATGAAAATCCAAGTGGGTCCTAAGTCTGAGCCTATTATGGATGAAGTACTTGATTACGATATAGTCTTTGAGCGCTTAGATCACTTTATGGATTGGTTAGCAAAACAGTACGTAAGTGCATTGAATGCAATCCATTATATGCATGACAAGTATAGCTACGAAGCCTCATTGATGGCACTTCATGATCGTGACGTTGTAAGAACAATGGCATGTGGTATCGCAGGACTTTCTGTTGCAGCAGACTCACTTTCTGCAATTAAATATGCAAAAGTTAAGCCAATTCGTGATGAAAACGGTATCGCTGAGGACTTTGAAATTGAGGGTGACTTCCCTAAATTTGGTAACAATGATCCTCGTGTAGATGATATTGCGGTTGATCTTGTTGAGCGTTTCATGAAGAAAATCAAGAAACTCAAAACCTATCGTAATGCGATTCCAACACAATCTGTATTAACGATCACTTCAAACGTTGTATATGGTAAGAAAACAGGGAATACACCTGATGGTCGCCGTGCAGGTCAACCTTTTGGTCCTGGTGCAAACCCAATGCACGGAAGAGATCAAAAAGGTGCGGTTGCGTCATTAACTTCTGTTGCAAAACTTCCATTTGCATATGCGAAAGATGGTATTTCTTATACCTTCTCTATCATTCCAAATGCGCTTGGTAAAGATGATAATGTTCGTAAACGTAATCTTGCAGGCCTTATGGATGGTTACTTCCACCATGAAGCAAGTAATGAAGGTGGGCAACATCTTAATGTAAACGTGTTAAATCGTGAAACATTAGTCGATGCAATGGAGCATCCTGAGAAATATCCTTCATTAACGATTCGTGTTTCAGGTTATGCCGTTCGCTTTAACTCTTTAACAAAAGAGCAGCAAACAGATGTAATCACTAGAACATTTACTGAAGCAATGTAATAATAACGCTTCATTAAGCTAAAAAAGCGCTTTTATAAGCGCTTTTTTTTGAAAGATAAAAAGGGTAAACATGGCACAGTATTCCACCACAATCAAAGGAAGAATTCACTCATTTGAATCTTTTGGAACCGTCGACGGACCGGGGATTCGGTTTATCGTATTTTTCCAAGGCTGTTTGATGCGTTGCTTATATTGCCATAATCGAGATACCCGAGATCTAAAAGCAGGACGAGAGGTCACTGTGGATGATCTTATGAAAGAGATCGTAAGTTACAAGCACTTTATCACGCCGAATGGTGGCGGGGTGACCGCATCAGGAGGGGAGGCCATTCTACAAGCTGAGTTTGTAACGGAATGGTTTAAAGCGTGTAAAAGTGAGAATATCAGCACCTGTTTAGATACCAATGGATATGCTAAACAGCTTGATGCACGGATTGAATCGCTCATGGAATATACCGATCTTGTGCTTTTAGATATTAAACAGATGGATGACGAGATTCATAAAAAACTTGTGGGGCTCTCTAACAAATATGTATTAGCATTTGCGGAGTATCTTGCAAAAATCAATAAACGCACATGGCTTCGCTATGTTGTTGTCCCAGGTTGGACGGATGATGATAAA
>CAZBKP010000179.1:0-3550 GCA_964492525.1 uncultured Cardiobacteriales bacterium | reverse complement strand
CCCAAAATAATAAAGCCGACCAGCAACTACAAAAGCACTTTAATCTATTTGGCCCGCCAGCAATTCTGTTTTTTGATGATAAAGGAAATGAGCTTCCCCAGTATAGAATTATGGGCGCAGTCAGTGCGGAGCAGTTTATAGAACACCTTGATCGTTTACTAAATCATCAATAAACAGGTTGAATTATTATACTGATATAAGAGTAAATCCATGCATTAAAAAATAATCTTGAGAAGTTTTACTCTGTAAAAACTTCTCAAATTCAAAGGCATTGTCATGAATCAATGCTGATGTATAGCAAGCATTGATATTAAACTCTTGAGGGATGCTTAACACTGTGAGTAAATCATTTTCCATAATCTGATTTTTATAGTGTGCATAACCAATAAAAATATCGACAACTCCAGTTGAAACAAGCCATTTAGATGCGACTTCCCCTTTGGGCACGCTTACGATTTGAGTTTTACCCCCTACGACATACTGTAGGCGTGAATGGATATGTTTTACAATATCGGGATCGCTACTTTCTATCTTACCTAAGAACTCTACAACATAATCTCCACAAGGGTCGCATATAGGTGTAGATGCCCCAATAGAAAGGGTTTGATCTAAAAGGAGTGATTTCCAATCAGGATGATTGTCTAGATATTTTTTCTGGGTTGTAATACATAGAGAACTCAAAATAAAAGGATTTATCTTGTGAGCAATGTTCTGATCTAAAAGAGATTGAGCATGAAACTCATTTGCTGATAGGAAAAGATCGCAGGCTTTACCCTTTTCAATGTGCTCTCGTAGTATTCCTGCTGGACCAAATTCACAGACTATTTCAATATCATTTTCTACTTGAAAAACTTTAATAATATCAGGGAGTACATATTTTAAACTCCCTGCAGCTAAAATTTTAATCGATGATTGCATGCGGATAAAACCGAGAAAGATCCTGAGTAATTAATTCTCGATCTTCTCTAATACATATTCCACAAGAATGATCACCGACAACCCAGCTTCCGATCAAGGTCGTATTGCCTGAGAAATTAGGGAGGGGATAATATTCTTGAACGATATAGCCTTCCTCTCCATAAGGACCATCAATCTCACTTAGAGTAGTACCACGATCAATAATAGAAATATTCGCACCTTCTCTTGAAAAAAGTGGTTTTTTGACAAAGGTCGAAAGAGAAGAGGCATTGCTATCTTCTGCAAAAAAAGCAGGAAGAAGATTGGGATGGTTTGGGAACATCCACCACAACAACGGCAAAATTGATTTATTGGATAATATACTTTTCCATGCGGGCTCAATCCAGAGTGTTTTTTCACTGTTAAGATAACTTGCAAACTCTTCTCTTAACATATGTTCCCAAGGATAGAGTTTGAATATTGTTCGGATCACGTCATCATTGACATCTGTAAAAGCACCTTCGCTTGAAATACCAATATCATCAATATAAATAAATTGATTTTCAATGCCTGCTTCTGTCGCACAATCTTGCATATATTGTACGGTTCCACGATCTTCATCGGTATCTGGGCAACAGGTGAAATGGAGTCGATTAATCCCACGCCAATCTTTAAAGTAGCGAAATCGCTCAATAAACGCTTCTTGAATACTATTAAATTGATCTGCTGTTTTAGGAAGTCCTTCTAATTCAATTTGTCCTTCTAGCCATAGCCATTGAAAAAGTGCAGATTCAAAAAGAGATGTAGGCGTATCTGCATTATATTCAAGCATTTTAGGAGGATGTTTCCCATCAAATGCAAAATCAAATCGACCATATAATGAAGGCTCATGATTTTTCCATGAAGATGCGACAAAATCCCAAGTATGTTCAGGAATTCTAAATTTCTGAAGTAACGACTCATTTTCAACGACTAATGCAACGGCATCCAAGCACATTTTATGTAATTCGTTCGTTGCATCCTCTAATGTATCGATTTCATTCATCGAAAATTGATAATAGAAATCTTCACACCAATAAGGCTCGCCATACATCGTATGATAATAAAATCCAAATTCGATGGCTTTTTCTTTCCAATCAGGACGCTCTTTAATTGCGATCCGCTTCATATATTATCCACCGAAAGACATTCTAGATTTAGTACTTGAGCTACTTTTTGCACTCATCGCTGCCGCATTTTGTTTCGCTACCATTTGCCCAAATCCACCACGACGAATGGTTCCTGCCTTAACAGGCTTTAAATCACCTTTAGGAACAGAAACAACTGATCCTGAACGTGCGGCACCATATTTTTTACCCGTATTATCATAAAAATTTGTTGGGCGACCTGTTGAATCTTTTGGAGAATAGACGGGTTTATTCGCATATCCTCCGTTCATCATATTCCCAAACATATAGCCTGCTAACATTGGCATCCAAAATGAACCATGAGGACGTGTAGATTCTGAACTATTCGAAGTACTACCATTATCAGCTAACTCTTGAACGGATTCTGTTGTTTTACAACTTTCTGGGCCAAAATCCGCCTGACACTCTTGGAGTGAGTTGTATTTTGGAGCGGTATCAATAGACTCAGTTAAAGCGCGTTTAAATGACAATTTACATTCCATTTCAAGATCAGGATTGTTTACCACACAATCCTCAACGGTAGAGTAGATTGTTAGTTTTTCATTCGTGTCATTTCCACATCCTGCTAATCCAAATGCGAATAAAATAGAGAAAGCGATCGGCTTTAACTTATAATTTTTACGAAAAAGGTGATATGAAATTTGCTCAGTTCTTTTTTTCATGACAATCCTTTTAAATACAAACCTCTAAAACGTGAGTACTTTATCAGAGTCTTCAGTTAATTTCACACAATCCATTAAGTTAGCAACTTCGCTTTTCTTAACTTTGTCGTGAATTTTTCTAAACTGTAGACACGTTCCGCATGAGAGTAGTTTTCCGCCTTCATCTATAAATTTATTGAGCTGTTCTTGAATATTGAAGGTTTCATGATCCATAAACTCAACCTCAACCCCGCCATTCATTAGAAAACCCGTTACGTCATGCCCCATATTCAGTGCGGTATTCATATAACGAAGTGCATTCCATGATTTCTCAAACTCATTTGAAGTAATAATTACTGCTATTTTCATGTGAACTCCTTAAGATAAATTAATCTCTTTCATAACTTGATAAAAATTCACAGGTGTTTGTGCACCTGCAACAGCATCTTTTTCATTAAATACAAAAAATGGAACACTTGAGATACCGAGCTGACTTGCTTCATTTTCATCGTGAAGGACTTTTTCTTCTAACAATCGATTTTCCAAAGTATCACGTACAACATCAGCATCTATTTCAAAAGTATTACAAATTGCAATTAATGTGTTTTCATCCGAAAGGTTTTCACCAAACTCAAAATACCCTTTAAAAAGTCTTAATATTACGGGGATTAATAAGTGCGGTGCTGTTTCTCCAATATATTGGGTTAATAGATGTGCTCTAAATGTGCTTGTAGGGATGACTTTATCAAAGTCTAAAGAGAGTCCTGCCTCTTTTGCAATTCTCACTGCATTGACCGTCATTGCTTTTGCTTTTTCCTCTGTCAC
>CAZBKP010000178.1:0-3660 GCA_964492525.1 uncultured Cardiobacteriales bacterium | reverse complement strand
TGCATTATTAACGGTTATTATCGTACTACTGATTCTCAAAAAAGGAGAGAAAGGGAAGTCATGTTATCGATTGGGATTGGTATGTGTAGGATTGGCACTTTTAAGCGCATTTTCTATGGTGATGTCTCCTATTTTTCCAACGCGTTCAAATAGTGGTCCTGTATTGTTCTTGTTATTGGCGATGAGTTTTCTGCTTTATCACTATTGCCAAAATAGAATGGTGTTCTCTCATAAACGGCGGCTAACTTTAAATGCTTTTTTATTAGGATATGGAATATTGTTTTTGGCTTCTTTTTCGTTAATCTCATATAGTTATCATCGGCTTTATCTTCAGGCTAAGGTGATCACACAAGAAATCAAAAGTACAAAATTGGATCAAACAACTGTTTTGACATTACCCAACTACCATTATGTGAAATCTTTAAGATCAAATGATGCAGTTGATACAAAATTAAGTGTTTTTAGGATGGCAGAATATTTAGGGATTAAGGATATTAATGCAGTTGATCTTGGGTATGATTTTTCTGTACTTTTAGATGGAGAAAAAAAGATAATAGATAGTCCTTATATTGATGCCATTTATCTCGGTAAAAATGGATTATTTGGGCTTAAAGGCTCTGTGATTTTATTTGAAACTCTTTTGCCTACAGAAGTATTAACACGCGTTAAATCGATTACTGCATCAGTATTTCAAACATCGGGGGATGTTAAAACATATTCACTTCCTGTAAACTTTGTTCCACTATCAGGAAAGCATATATTTGGATTAGAATTTAAAATTAAACGACAAGATATCAAGAAAATAGATCTGTTTCTTGATGAGTTAAAGGTTGAAATAGATGTTAATTGAATTATCGATTGAAAACTTTGCCATAATTGAAAACTTATCGCTTGAGTTTGATGAAGGGCTTTCCGTTATTAGTGGGGAAACGGGTGCGGGAAAGTCAATCACTGTCGATGCTTTGAGTTATATTCTCGGTGGGAAGTTTGATGTCAGTATGATTTCTCATGGGAAAACGCAAAGTACGTTAATTGCAACATTTGATGTCGCGAATATCCCTAACGCAAAAGCTTGGCTTGCCGAGCAGTCCATTAATGCGGAAGATGATCTCTGCATTATTCGTCGTGTGGTGAGTAAAGAGGGACGTTCTAAAAATTATATTAATAATCAATCCATGCCCCTTCATGCGCTTAAAACATTAGGGGAGATGCTTATTGATATTCATGGGCAACATGCTCATCAATCCCTTGTGAAAGAGGGGCATCAGCGAGAATTACTGGATCAATATGCGGGAAGTGAGTCTGAGTTAAGCGAATTACAAATAGCCTCAAAATCCATCCGTGCATTAGAGACACAATTAGATCAACTCTTAAATCAGGATGAGAGCGCAAAAGAACGGGCGAATTTCTTAAATTTTCAGCTTCAAGAATTTAAAACCATTCAACTGAAAAAGGATGAGTGGGCACAATTAACCCAAGCTCACCATGAAGAGAGCCATCGTGAAACCTTTCAATATGGTGTGCAAGAAAGCTTAGCACTTTTGAATGATGATGAAGGAATTTTAGTTCATCTTGCCAAAGTACAGCAAAAATTATCCTCGCTTGCCAAAATTGATCCTCAATTTCAAAGTTATGCCAATATGGTGAATGAAGCGGAAATCCTATGTTCTGAGGCGGCAAATGATCTAAAACGATTTGATGCAGGAGAAGCTGATCCTGAATATTTGGCATCTATTGAATCAAGAATGAGAATATTGAATGATCTTGCTCGCAAGCATCGTGTTGATCCTTCTGAATTACTCGAAAAACAAAAGGCAATCGAGACTGAAATTGCAACTTTTTCATTATCCGATGAAGCGATCGAAGATTTAAAAAATGAACTAAAAGCACGTCAAAGCGAATGGAAAAAAATTGCAGATAAAGTGACCGCAAAACGTAAAAAGGCGATCACCTCGTTAAACAAAGAGATTACAACCGCAATGCAAACGCTTTCGATGACGGGAGGCGCATTTGAAATCAAGCTAGAACCGATAGAAGGCTACTCAATTCACGGTCAAGAGAGCGTTGAATTTCTAGTAAGATCAAACCCCGGAATGCCGTTTTATCCTTTAGGTAAAGTTGCATCAGGAGGTGAATTGGCACGAATTAGCCTAGCCATCTCTGTGATTTTGAGCATGAAGTCATCGCTCCCAACGTTAATCTTTGATGAAGTCGATACAGGTGTAGGGGGCGCAGTTGCTGAGATGATTGGAAAACATTTACAAGAACTCAGCCACGGCAGACAAGTCTTTTGTGTGACACATCTCCCTCAAGTTGCGAGCTTTGGCCATCATCACTTTGCGGTTAAAAAGCATAAAGGAAGCGATCATACCGAGACGGAGATCAAGCGCCTTGATGATAAAGAGCGTGTTGAAGAGATCGCGCGTATGCTTGGTGGTGTTAAACTAACAGAAGCCACCTATACACACGCGAAAGAGATGCTTGAAGCGAGTCATACAACTTGTAGTTAATTTAATCGAATTAAAAAAATTGTTTATTTGATATCAAAATTTTTTAATTATTTTTGCCAATCTGAATCGTTATTAATATTTTTAAACATATTCTACTATCCATAAAATCTTTATTGATTTCTGGATATTTATAATTAATTTTATTAAATATTTCAATTTGTGGTTGAATTAATTGAATTTTTGATCTTTTTACTTATGAAAAGTAGCTGCTAAAATAGCAGCTACTTTATTTTTTGTGTTTGCTTTTTAATTTAATCATTAAAATCAAATTGTTTTTATATGATTTTATTTACAAGCTATTTTTATTATAAAATTTTAAATTGAATTAATTATAAAAGCTAGTATGATTTTAATCAGATTATATAAAACTAAACAGGGAACTTAGATGAATATCAGTAAGAAATTAGAACAGGCATTAACTTTTAATCCGACAAAAAAATCTCATGCTATGGAAATAGAAGCCATGTGCAAGAGAATCGAAACTAATGAGTTAATATTGCCCTTATATCAAAGAGATATAAGTTGGTCTATAGATAAAGCAGTTGCTCTATTGAATTTCCAACTTTTTGGAAAAGCTCCTGTCTCACCTATATCCATAAATGAATCTATTGCAGATCATACAGAAGTGCCTCAGATTTCTTTTGTTAGCCGAAAAATGATAGATCTTACTGAAAGATATCAAGCCAAGCTTCAATCTGTTGTAGATGGACAGCAACGATTAACAGCCAATTACAAAGCTTATATAAACCATGATGACTACCGAAATGTATTTTTAGATGTATCAAAAGCTAAATTTAGATTTATTAATGGAGAGATATCCAATACATGTATTCCCGTAGGAATTTTACTAAACAAGGATCCGATAAAGTTAGAACAATACTTAGAAAGTAAAGGTACTTTTAACAAGTTATATGGGGTGTTAACACGCACAAGAGGCAAACTTCTTTCTTATAATTACACATTAAATATTGCAGAAAACCTTAGTGAAGATGAGCAAATAGAATGGTTTGAAATATTAAATAATGCTGGTAGTAGAGTTACAACATTGCAAATAGCATTTGCAAAATTAAAAACAAAAAATCTAGATATTTATAAAGATTTTACAAATCCCTTGGGGGAAAAAATTTAAAGTGGGGGTTTAGCAAATTAT
>CAZBKP010000177.1:0-3665 GCA_964492525.1 uncultured Cardiobacteriales bacterium | reverse complement strand
AGATCAAATTAAAGCTGCAGAGCTCTTAATGAGGGTTCAACGCGTTTTAATGTACCTAAAAATTGGATGCAGATCTAAATGTCATTCTTTTTTTTGTAATAGGATGATAAAAGCTCAACTCAGAGGCATGAAGTAGAAGGCGTTTGCTTCCCGCAAGCGCCTTTTTATGGGCATAAAATATATCTCCTAAAATTGGGTGCCCTATTGAACGCATATGAACTCTAAGTTGGTGTGATCGGCCTGTAATTGGGGTTAATAATACAAGTGTAGTTGTTGTATCTCGACTTAATATTTCAAAATATGTAAGTGCATCTTTTCCTCTTTCAAAACAAACCATTTGTTTTGGGCGATTAGGCCAATCGCAGATAAGAGGGAGATCGATCTTCCCTTGGTTCTTTTCGATTTTTCCCCATACTCTTGCAACGTATTTTTTTTGTGTTTCTCTCTCTCTGAATTGTCGTTTTAGCTCTCTTTCTGCAATTTTGTGAAGTGCAACAACCATGATTCCACTTGTTGCTAAGTCTAGGCGATGAACCGTTTCTGCCTCGGGAAACTCCCATTGAATGCGATAAATAATGCTATCCTGTAATTCTGGTGTTTTTCCTGGAACAGATAATAATCCTTCTGGTTTTTCAACAACCATAATATCTTTATCCTGATAAAGAATAGTCAGCCATGGATTGATGGGGGGATTATAATAGTACTCCATTGATTAATGAGAGTTTGACGTTTGTGTTAATAAGTTTTTTTGGCGTTGGTAGTTCTTATATTCACCTACAGTAAAAATCCCTACGGCAATCCATACAATTAAAAAACCAATAAAGCGGTTTACAGAAAAAGTTTCATCGAAAAATAAAAGCCCATTAATAAATTGAAGCGTTGGTGAAACAAATTGGATAATTCCAACAAGTGAAAGTGGAATCTTCTTTGCGCCTTCTGCAAATAATACAAGGGGAATTGTGGTGACAGCACCTGATAGAATTAATAATATCAAAGAAGCTGTCGGAAGCGCCCCAAAAACAAGCTTATGATTGATATATTCATATACTAAATAGCTACATGATAGAGGGAGCATAAAAAATGTTTCAATTGTAATTCCTGCTAAAGGCTTTACTGGGATTATTTTTTTTAATAGACCATAAAACCCAAAAGTAATCGCAAGAATAATTGCGATATAGGGAATCCTCCCTCCTTGTATCCCGAGCCAAATAATACCGATGATTGAAAGAGAAACTGCAAGTGTTTGGGTTCTAGAAAGTCTCTCTTTTAAAAAAAGAGCACCAAGTAAAATACTCAAAATTGGTGTAATAAAATAACCAAGACTTGCATCAATAACATGATTTTCTGTAATTGCCCATAAGTAGGTAAGCCAATTCATAAAAAGGAGTTGAGATGTGATAAATAATCCTAGGCAGATTTTCTTATTTTTAAAAGTATTTAAAATAGTGGGCCAACTTTTGAATAATGTAGCAATCATTAAAACAAATAGAAATGACCAAACGATCCTCTGTGACATAAGCTGGATTGATCCTACCGCTCGTAATGCATACCAATAAAGAGGGAAATTCCCCCACATTAAATAGCATGCTAGCGTAAGTAATATCCCTTTTTTATAATTGTCTGCTTGATGACTCATGTATTAGCTATCCCTTTCACTGCCACCCACAAGCGCATTTTCTTTTAAATCTAAATCATATCTTAACTTGTTTGCAGTTTCTTCAGATATCTTTCGTGTGGCTTTGAGACGCATTAGTTCACCTCGTTGTGCTCTTAGTGAGGCAAGTCGGAATCGAAGCTCTAATGAATCATAATACTCGGCCTCAACATCCTTTTCACCTAAGGCATGCCTCACCATGTTTGCGACATTATTATGGATTTCTGTTATTCGCTGAGGATCAACCTTTATATCACTATTACTAACAATTCTTTCTTCTAATACTTGCAAACTTGCGAGTGCTGATTCTTGCATGGCAGCATAGGCAATTTTCTTTTCAGCATCATAGACGCTGCGATCAACGGTATATCCACGAAGAAGAAGTGGAAGGATAATAACCGCTACAATAAGTGAGACTAAAATAACGCCGATCGCAAGAAAGGTAACTTGATAGCGAGCAGGAACTGCAACATAAGTTGGATTTGTGCTGATGTAGTGAGGAATAGAGAGTGCTGCTGCAAGTGTAACAGCACCTCGAACCCCTGCAAATGTCATAACTAATAATTCTTTTGTACTTAGCTTTTCAAATTTGTAGGGTTTTTTCTTTAGAAAAAGTTTGCTTTGGTACTTCATAGCAAGGAGCCATAAAAACCGAACAAGCATTAGCAAGAAATAGATGATAAAAATATCTGAAACAAGTTGTAGTAATGAAATGCTATCATCACCATTCACTTTTTCGACGGAGTATTCAATAATGGTAGGAATTTGAAGGCCAAGCATAACAAATACTGTGCCATTTAGAATAAATTCCAAAAATTCCCAAATGCTATTTGCTCTAAGACGAATCGTAAGAGAGGCAGTATTCATCGCATTTGAGTAATTGATTGTCATACCGGCAGCAACTGCGGCAAGGATTCCAGAGGTGCCTAAATGCTCTGCAATGCCATATACAAGGAATGGGATAAGGAGTAGGGCAATCATCTGTGTTGAAGACTCGTCACCTCCTTTCAATTGCATCATTAAGCGAACTAATCGAACATAAATACGCGAAACGATTATTCCGATTGCGATCCCACCTAGTGAGACTAATACGAAGCTTCCGCCCATTTTTAGGAAGTCTTCTGCTTCAGTAAATACCAATGTCCCCATGATAATCCCAACGGCATATCGCAAGGAAACAAGTGCAGAGGCATCATTAAGCAGTGCTTCACCTTCTAAAATTTGGTTCATTACATGAGGAAGGCGACCTTTGCCAACAATTCCTGACAAGGCAACGGCATCTGTAGGAGATAACACTGCTGCAAGTGCGAATGCAACAGGCATTGGCATCTCTTTGATGATATGAGGAATTGTAAGCCCAAGGCCTAGTACAGTAACAATGACTAAAAATAGGGCAAGACCGATAATTTCACGTTTTGCTTGCATGAATTCATAGATGGGCATGCGACGACCATCCGCAAAAAGGAGAGGAGGAATAAATAGCAACATGAAAAGTTCAGGATCAAATTTGACATGAAGTCCAAAACTTGGAATGGATATTGCGGCACCAACGAAAATCTGGAAGAGAGGCAGAGGGATTTTGAAAGGAATGATTCTCCTTAAAACATCCGTCATGGCAACGACTGTAATTAAAATAAGTATTGTGAAAAAAATTTCCATATGATCTCTGCCGATTAATGGTTTGCGCAAGCAAATATTATATGATAAACGTTAAAAAAGTTATTTTTTTTTAAGCATTCGATGGTTTATTTTAATTATTTAAATAAATAAAAAAGCCACCTGTATAAAAGGTGGCTTTGGATATAAAAAAGAATATTAGTCTTTACTTAAAGTACGATTAAAACGTTTTCGGTCATTTTCCGTCAAGAATTTCTTACGGATACGAATTGACTTGGGTGTGACTTCTACTAACTCATCATCATCAATAAATTCAATCGCTTGTTCTAATGACATACGAATTGGTGGTGTAAGGATTAATGCCTCATCTGTCCCTGATGCGCGCATATTCGTC
>CAZBKP010000176.1:0-3725 GCA_964492525.1 uncultured Cardiobacteriales bacterium | reverse complement strand
TCTCAGGATATAGCTCATCCCCTAACTACGATAATATGTTCGCAGGATCTAACTTTGATGCGGATGACTTTGATGATTACAACATCTTACAGCGAGATCTTAAAGTCGATGGCGGTCTTCGTCCTGTTCTTGAAGATGAGGTTGTAAAAGCAAGAAATAAAGCAGCGCGTGCAATTCAAGCTGTATTTAGAGAGTTAGGATGGCCTGATATCACAGATGAAGAAGTTCAAGCGTGTACGTATGCGCATGGAACCAAAGATATTCCTTCTCGAAATGTTGTGGAAGATTTAAAAGCAATCGAAACCATGATGGCGAAAGGGGTAAATGGATTGGATGTTGTAAAAGCACTTGTGAAAAGTGGCTTTGAAGATGTCGCAGAAAGTGTCTTTAATATGTTAAGACAGCGAGTGTGTGGCGACTACTTACATCCTGCAGCGATTATTGATAAGGATTGGCATGTCATGAGTTTTGTCAATGAGCTTAATGATTATCGTGGCCCTGGAACAGGTTATCAAATGAGCGAAGAGCGTTGGAATGAAATTAAAAATATTCCAAATGCAGTCGGCCCAGATGATTTTAATTAATAGGAGATCATCATTATGCAAATAAATTCTCAAGAGCTACGCCAAATTGTTGAAGAAGTGGTTAAAAGAATGGTCGCACAGCAAGGTGGAAGTGCGGTCTCTTCACAATCTTCTCCTAAGAAAAAATCCTCTTCACCCGATGTAAAATTAAGTGCTGAACTTGTTGAAGTGGGTGAAGCGCAACCCGGCAAACAGCGTGATGAAGTTGTCATTGGTTTAGCGCCTGCATTCATGACAAAGCAAACAAAAACCATCACAGGACTTCCGCATGATCGCGTTTTAAGAGAGATCATTGCTGGAATTGAGGAAGAGGGATTACATGCACGTATTATTAAAGTTTATAGCACCTCGGACGTATCCTTTATTGGATCAATGGCTGCAAAATTGAGCGGTTCGGGTATTGGAATTGGAATTCAATCTAAGGGAACGTCGATTATTCATCAAAAAGACTTAGCACCTCTCAATAACTTGGAGTTATTTCCACAGTCGCCTTTGCTTGATTATGAAGCATTTCGTGCTATTGGTAAGAATGCCGCAAAATATGCAAAAGGGGAAGCAACACAACCGATTCCAACTCGGAATGATCAAATGTGTCGTCCTAAGTATCAGGGTACTGCGGCGGTGTTACATATTAAAGAAACAGAGTTAGTAGATCGACATAAAAAAGCACAAGCGTGTGAATTTCGTGCGATTTAAAGAAGGAGAGTTAAATTATGAATGAAATCGATATTTCAAAATTGGTTGACAGTGTTTTGCAATCAATGTCTCAATCTGCATCTAAAGGCTCTTCTTTGGGAAATGCATCAGGTGGTAGCAGTGGTCAAAGATTATCAGCAAAAGATTATCCGATTCAAGAAAAACGCCCTGAGTTAATTAAAACGGCAACAGGACGTCCACTTTCTGAAATTACGTTTCAGAATTTTCTAAAGGGTAATATCAGTGCGAAAGATATGCGTGTTGCGCCTGAAACACTAGAATACCATGCACAAATTGCAGAATCGACAGGGCGTACTGCACTTGCAAGGAATATGCGCCGTGCGGCAGAGATGATTCCTGTTCCTGATGAGCGCGTGCTTGAGATCTATAATGCACTTCGTCCAAATCGTTCATCAAAGGCAGAGCTTCTAGCAATTGCGGATGAGCTTGATTCAAAATATTCAGCAAAAGCACTCGCTGCACACGTTAGAGAAGCCGCTGAAGTGTATGAGCAACGAGATGTATTAAGACGAGACTAAGTTAAACATAAGTAGATGTTGATGATAGACTTTGCTTATTTAAGCAGAGTCTATGATGTGAATAGGTAAATGATAAGCTAAAGGAGAGATAATGGCGATATATGCGGGCGTTGATATAGGCAATGCTACAACTGAAACCGCCATTGCCCGTCTTGAAAATGGTCAGCTTGAAATAATCTCAGACGGTATTGTAGAAACCACAGGTGTCAAAGGGACTTCCAAAAATATTCATGGTATTTTTGGGTCATTGCAAATTGCACTTAAAAATGCAGGGCTCACTGTTGATGATCTCTCTGCGATCATTTTAAATGAGGCCGCACCTGTAATTGGTGATGTTGCGATGGAAACCATCACGGAGACCATTATTACAGAATCCACAATGATTGGTCATAATCCTGAAACACCGGGAGGATTAGGGCTTGGCGTTGGGCAGACGATTGATATTGAATCATTACAGAATGCCCCTAAAAATACTCCTTTGATCGTCGTGGTGTCTAAAGAACATGATTTTGAAGATGTTGCGAAAATGGTCAATCACGCTTTTGACAATGGGATTGATGTACAAGGAATTATTCTTCAGAAAGATGATGGTGTTCTCGTTAATAACCGTCTATCGAAAGTCATTCCAATTGTGGATGAAGTCCGCTTAATTGAAAAAGTTCCGATGGATGTCTTAGCTGCCATCGAGGTCGCAGAAGCAGGACGCGTCGTCACTAAACTCTCAAATCCCTACGGGATTGCAACGGCATTCGGATTAACGTCAGAAGAGACTAAAATGATTGTGCCGATGGCGCGAGCATTGATTGGAACACGCTCTGCTGTCGTTTTAAAAACGGCGGAAGGTGATGTTAAAGCTAGAGTGATCCCCGCAGGACAAATCCAATTTATTGGAGAGAATAAATCACGGAGTGTGAATGTGGATGCGGGTGCTGAAAATATTATGGCCGCAGAACAAGAAGTCTATCCTGTTAAAGATATTAAAGGTGAGGCGGGAACACATGCTGGCGGAATGCTTGAAAAAGTGCGCCAAGTTATGGCGGAGCTTACAAATAAACTGCCGACTGAGATTTTTATACAGGATTTATTGGCGACAGATACCTTTATTCCTCAAGTTGTAAAAGGGGGGATCGCAGGCGAATTTTCGATGGAAAATGCCGTTGGGATCGCTGCTATGGTTCAGGCCGATCGTTTACAAATGAATACACTTGCACATGAATTATCAGAAGAGATAAAACGCCCTGTGTATGTCGGGGGTGTTGAAGCAAATATGGCGATTCGAGGGGCATTAACAACTCCCGGAACAGACTCTCCGCTTGCGATTATTGATATGGGTGCAGGCTCTACAGATGCCTCTATTATTGATAGTCAATGTAATATCCATTCTGTGCATCTTGCAGGTGCTGGAAATATGGTTACGATGCTGATTAATATTGAGTTAGGATTAGAAGATCCTTATTTAGCGGAATCTCTCAAAATTCATCCGCTTGCTAAAGTGGAAAGTCTATTTCACATTCGCCATGAAGATGGCTCGGTTCAATTCTTTAATGAACCACTTGCACCTGAACTTTTCGCACGTGTGGTTACGTTGGAAGGAGAAAAACTCTCTGCAGTTCCAACGAAGCATAGTATGGATGAGATTAAACGCGTTCGAGTGGATGCTAAAAAGAAAGTGTTTGTTGTAAATGCGTTACGTGCATTGAAACAAGTCTCGCCTTCAGGGGATATTCATAATATTGATCATGTCGTTTTAGTGGGGGGGTCTGCTTTAGACTTTGAGGTTCCTCAGTTAGTTACAGATGCGTTGTCACGATATGGTATCGTTGCAGGGCAAGGGAACGTACGCGGAAAAATGGGGCCTCGTAATGCGGTAGCGACAGGGTTAGCCTTGAGTGTAGAGGAGATTGTA
>CAZBKP010000175.1:0-3759 GCA_964492525.1 uncultured Cardiobacteriales bacterium | reverse complement strand
CAGGAGAAGAGGTTGGCTTAGCAACGGTGTATCGAGTATTAACACAATTCGAACAAGCAGGTTTAGTTCAACGTCATTTTTTTGATACAGGACAGTCTGTATTTGAATTAGATAATGGAGATCAACACAGCCATATAGTTTGTGTCAAATGTGGGCAAGTAGATGAGTTTTTAAAAGAAGAATTCCAAGTTAAAAGTGAAGAGATTGCAAAAAGCTTAGGTTATATATTTCAGGAGACAAAAATTACCCTTTATGGGATTTGTAAGAAATGTCAATAGTAGGAATATTGCCCAAAGCGCCGAGAGTAACTCGGCGTTATGCGTTAAATTGGATAGGGATATGGCTGGTCCTTGCTATTACATCATGGTTTTGTCGTCCGCTTCTTCCATATCAAGAGTTAGGAATTTCTGCGTCATCATGGGAGATGTTTCACTCTCAGAACTTTTTATTTACAACGATTAATGATCGTTTTAATGATGAAGGTTCATTGTTAATAAGCTGGTTAGAGAATGGGATTTGGTCTTTGTTTGGTGTTTCTGAATTCTCAATTCGTTTTTTATTCTCTTTATTTAGTATTGGCACACTTTTTTTAACGGCATTGGCTGCACGACAATTATGGCCAAATTCGCCTAAAGTAAGGGCAAATGCACCTCTGATTCTCATTGGTAGTTTAATGTGGTCGGTGTTTTCAACGGCTCATATTGAGCAAATTTTTGTCGCTTTTTTTGCGCTTCTTTACATGAATTTCTTTATACGTGCATGGAAATATCATGCTAAATGGTGGATAGTTGTCGGGATTACACAGTTTATTTCCTTTTTTATCTCGGGCTTTGGAATTCTCATTTATTTGTTACCAGTTTCTATTTTTGCACCACTATGGTCAAAACAATATCTAAAAATATATAGTTATACAGCAATTACATCGATACTGGCAATTCTGCTATATACCTTATGGGGGTTATGGATTGTTCAAAGCTATCCATTTCTTTCATTTATAGAAGTAACAGGGGTCTCGCGTTTTATTTCTCAAATTTCAGACCCTGTTCCTTTTGGAACAACCTTATTGATTTTAATTATTATTCTTTTTCCTTGGGTTTTATGGTTTCCGATATACCGCTTTTTTATAGTTGCAGATAAATCCGAAATTGGGTTCCGATTTTGTGCTGTATGGTTTCTAACAACATTATTCGCTGTTCTTTTGACTATGAAGTCATCTTTAACTCCATTAATTCCCATTTACCCAGCTTTTTGTCTGTTGATTGCAAGAATTTATAAAAGTGAGGTTAATACATCTAAAGATATCTCACTAGTTTGTCTAACAATTTTATTTATAGGAGTTATATTAGCGATTGCCCCACTCACAGTGAAATGGTGGGGAGGGGATTATCATTTAACTTGGATTAGAGCTTTGTCTCCGTTTTGGGGGATTGGGCTAATTGTTTTTAGTATTGTTTTTCTTATCTATGCGAAAGAAACTCGATTAGTAACTTTGGCGCTAATGAGTGTTGCCTTAACAGTTGCAGTCAATTTTGGAATCATTCGAAATGCAAGAAGCTTTTATGATGTTGCACCGATTTCAGAACGAATCAGTTGGTATCAGAGTAAAACATATCCTATGGCACATTTTGGACGCTATTTAGGGCAGTATCATTTTCTTGGGCGGTTAGTAAATCCGATAACAGAAATTCGGCATGAGAATGAGTTCGCTGCATTTAAATATCAATATCCTAATGGTAGAATTATAGTGTATTTTGATGAATTAACACCTTCAATAAAAGAAATTTCAGAGTATTATCAACCTTTTAGAAATCGTTATTTGGCTGTTTTTGCAGTTTCTGATATTGATAATATCAATTTGCTAATTAATGAGTGAGATATTGCGATGCTTAGTTTATTTAAACCCAAGTGGCAACACCAGAACCCTGATGTTCGTATACGAGCAATACAATCTAGTGCATTAGATGAAGAAATTTTATTAAAATTAATTCGTAATGATCCTGAGTGTAGTGTTAAAAAAGTCGCAATTCAGAATATCAGTTCTCTTTCTACTTTGTATACGATTTTTCTCCAAGAACAGAATGAATCGTTGAAAGAGGATGTATTAGCTCAAATAGCACGAATGGTTGAAACAAGTGATGATACTAGGAATACCATGTTGCATTTCTTGAGTGATACTGTTAAACGTGATTTTTCGTATGCGGGTTTGATTTTAAAATTACAAGATCGCGACCTTAAACAACTCGTTTTTTCAAAAATAACGAAGAAAGAGGAATTAGAATTACTAATAGAGAGGGGATTTTCTTTTACCAAAGCTCAAATTGAGACAATGCAGGATGAATCTATACTTAGACGACTTTTAAAACATTCAGATCAATTAGAAAAACGAAGTATTAAAGAAATTAAAGAACGACTTTCTACTATAGAAGAAAAGAATAAAAAATCTTTGCTTAAAATATCGCTGTTGACTGATTACGAACAGTTATCAAATACTGAAATACTCCCTGCATTGAATAAGTTTAGTGACTTAGAAAAAGCATGGAAACAAAATGGATTTGGTAATGAAAATAAGGTTTTTAAAGAGAGATATCTATCACGTTATCAAGAGGAAAATGAACGACGTAGTAAGCAAGAAGCAAAATTGACAGAAATTAAAGATAGATTAAACTCAGGAATGATTTCGACTGAAGAGTTAAAGGTACTCGAAAAAACATTAGATGATTTTATAGAAAATACAGAAACAATATCGTCATTCAAAGAAGAGGCAAATACGCTAAAAATATTGTTAACTAACCGTAAAAATGAATTTAAACAGAATCAAAAAATTGAGAGCAATATTTCTGGATTAATGAAAGAAGTAGAATCTATTCTAACAACGCCATATATCATTGCTCAAAAGCAACTAAATCAATTGAAAGAAAGAATTAATGCACTCCCTGAAAGTGAAAAGAGTACCCGTGTTCAATTAAATCATAAAATTACAGAGAGAATAGAAAAGCAAAAAAATGTAGCCTTTGATAAAACAACCTTTCTAAATCAATTAGAAAAATTGAAGGAATTAATAAAAGAGGGGGCATTGCAAAAAGCTCAAGAGATTTTTCATGAATTGAATAACATGCTTAAAAATGGAATAAGTCTCACAAAGCAAGATTATTCTGAGCTCAGAAAGTTATTACAGCATGAATCAAAGCTATTATTTGATAAATTAGATTTGGTTCGATGGTCAGGTAATAGGGCTTTAGAATCTTTGGTAGATGAAGCAGAAAATCTTTTAGGTCAGCTAGAAGAAAAATCGACCGATTATACTTCTCATGCGTTGAAAACATTTCGGGATAATTGGAATGAAGCCATTAAGACATCAGGAAAAGCCCCTCTTTCTTTAAAAAAACGATTTGAATCAACATGTCAAAGCATCTATGAGCATATTCGATCAAAAAGAGATGCAGAAAATGATTTAAGGCAAATATACATCAATGAAGCAGAGTCCTTATTATCTCAACTAGAAGAATATGTTCAAAATATTAACTGGCAATCACCTGATTGGAAACAGATTCAAGAGATGCGTGCACGATTTTTAAAAGAGTGGAATCGCTATTTATCACAATACTCAAATGGTGAACGATTAGAATATGGTCAACCACTTTTCTTAAAACGTGATAAACGTCATTTAGAGAATAAAATGAATCAAATTCTTAAGCCTGTTGATATTGCAATTTCAGATGAACGTAAAAGAGAACATGAGCGTAGAGTTTCTTTAATTAA
>CAZBKP010000174.1:0-3768 GCA_964492525.1 uncultured Cardiobacteriales bacterium | reverse complement strand
ACCCACGGTACAGGATGTACTTACTCTGCATGCATTACCGCAGAAATTGCAAAAGGACAATCGATTCAAGATGCTGTTTTAATAAGTAAGGCATATATCAGCGCTGCAATTGAAGATGCGCTTTATATCGGTCATGGACATGGACCTACGAACCATTCAGCCTATAGAAAGAGAACCGAAAAATGATTGATTGGCACAAATCACTTTCGCTCTATTTTATTGCAGGAACGCAAGATATTCGTCCAAATGAAACACTTGAGGACGTTTTAAAAGAGGCAATTCAGGGTGGAATTACATGCTTTCAGTTTAGAGAAAAAGGCAAAGGCTCTATTTACGATAGAGATGAGAAGATAGCTTTGGCTCGAATCCTTCAAAAAATGTGTAAGGATGAAAAAATACCTTTTATTGTGAATGATGATGTTGATCTTGCGATTTTTCTTAAAGCAGATGCGGTTCATGTCGGGCAAGAGGATCTATCGATTATAGAAACGATAGCCCGAATGGCACCTTTAGGAATTGAGGTTGGATTATCAACAAATACTCCAGAACAATTGATCCAAGCGGGAAAAATCAAAGGACTCTCTTATGTAGGTGTAGGACCTGTATTTCCAACACAATCAAAAGAAGATGCAAAAGCATCTTTGGGGATTGATAAACTTTCTGAAATGGTAAAATTATCTCCAAATCTCCCTAAAGTCGCGATAGGTGGGATTAATCAAACAAATAGTCGAGAAGTCTATGCCACAAAAGTAGATGGCATTGCGGTTATTTCTGCAATTACGCGAGCTGATAATAGGATTGAAACCATAAAAAATATGCTTCTAGATAAAATTAACTATTAACACAATGATATAAAAATAATTTCTAGCAATGCCATTTGTTTCTTGAACCCTTTTAAAATAATAAAAAGCCCTTAATATGAGGGCTTTTTACTAAGGCTAAATTATACTTAATTTGAAGCGGTTGGAATAACTTCCGCCACAGGTACAATTGCTTTTTCTGAATGTGCCACAAGAGTAGCCGATGTCATAGAACTACTTACATTTGCACATGTTCTTGCCATGTCAACAAATGCATCAATGCCTGCAAAAATACCTACGATTTCAACAGGTAGTCCCATAGTAAGGAAAAGCGCCGTTGCGATCAAGATTCCTCCTCCAGGCACACCTGCTGTTCCAAGCGAAATGAGCGGAGTGAGTGCAATGATGATAATTACTTGCTCAAAGGCAACGCTCCCTGTCGTCGCATTGATTGCAAATATCGCGAGTAATACAGGCCAAACACCTGCACATCCTGCCATTCCTACGCTTGTTCCTAATGAACCGACGAAGCTTGCAATACTTTCAGGTACACCCACGCGTTTAGATAAGCAGTCAATGTAAAGCGGTAACGTGCCTGAGCTACTACGTGAAGAAAATGCCATGATTTGAGCAGGCATAATATTCTTAAAGTATTGGATGGGATTCATTTTTGCTACTAATGAAATTAGAATTCCTCCTGTGATAAATGCATGGAAAAAACAACCTAAGAATGTAAGCACGATGACCATTAATAATGGCTTCAGTACCGATGTATCACTCGATGCAAGCGTATGTGCCATTAAAGGAATAATTGCATAAGGGAGAAGTTTAATGATTACATTTATAATTTGGTAAATAATAATGTAACTCGCTTCTATAAAGTCGACAAAGGTTTGTACATTTTGTTTTCTTGTGCGAGCAACAACAAGCGATATTCCAACCATAAGAGAGAAAAATACAACAGGGATAACTTTTCCAGAGGCCATAGATTGAAATAGATTATTAGAAAATAAATCAGTGATGACTTGAGTAAAAGGCGGAACTTCTTTAGGAGTGAAGTGGTTAATACCGATTTCTACCCCTTTCCCTAAACCTGTTAATAGTGCTAATCCTGCAGCCGCTGCTCCTGCTAAGAGTGTTTGAAAAAGAAGCCAAAAAAAAGTTTTTGAGCCGATCGATTTTAATTTTTGAGTAGACTCCATTAAGTTTACGCTACGGATCAAAGAAACGAGTAAAAGAGGGATCACCATCATGGAGATGGTTTTGACATATATCGTGCCAAATACTGAAAAATAGCTTGTATGTCCTTTGAATATAACGCCAAGAATAGCCCCTACTACTAGAGCAACTGTAGAGGTATAACTGAATCCTTTAAATTTAGATAAGTAATAAATACCAACAAAGCTTAATAGCCCTGTAACTAACATGACAAAGTTCATGAAAACTCCTTAAAAATGAGAATGAATTTAAAATAGAAATAATTAAGCGGGAGTTCGTGAGCTTCTCTGTCGATAATGTAATTTTATAAATAAAAGCCGATCAGCATTGGCATTGCACCAATAATAATCTTGATTGATTTTAAAATGGGAGAACAGCTGGTTACTTATTACCATTTTTAACACTTCCTTTTAAACATGACAAAAGATGAGTGTTAAAAACGAATACCTCACAAGATTACGTGATTAACACTCCAACCTATCTCTAAACTAGAGATTGTGAATGTGCCTCACTTTGAGAAAAGTAAAATCTTGTTCATATATACCTAATAAAATAATTACGTAGTTATCGTATCAGAACGTTAAAATCTAAAAATGATGTATATCATTTTTTGTATTTAAGAAAAAAATTAACTTCCGTATATTTTCATTCCATCAGAAGCAATAATAAAATTTTCTGGCAGGGTATTTTTAATCGAAGGAATATGTGCAGTTGGAAGGTACTCTGTAGACGTGGGATTACAATTCTTGGGTGCTTGGCAAGGATACTTCTTTATTTTACTCCGTAAATTGCGATTTCTTCATGCTACAATTCACCTATATATCGAATTAAAGAGTTATTATGAGTCTAGAGAAAATTTTTTTTAAAGTAATTGGCCCTATATTATTTATAATGGGGTTATACATTCTGAAAGATGCATATGACAACAACAAAAAAAACTATCATCCTTTGCAAGAAAAAGCATCTTATCTATTAGCTTTGAAGTGTATAGATCAAGAATGTATCACAGAAGGAAAAATTCAATATATTGAAACGGAAAAAACTTACTATAGAAGAAGATGGTTAGCTTCTCCACCAATTTATCATTATAGATATAGTTTTGATGTTGAAAATAAACAGTATACCAGTAATTTATTGATTTTTAGTGAAAGAGACGGACTGCAATTTGTACTACGATATATGCCATCAGCGAGAACAACATACGGTAATACTTTCTTAGAAAAGATAATATTTGACCCTTCTAACCCTGAAATAAACTTACCAATAAGATATGCTCAAGTTCTCCCGCAGATTCCATCTCCTTATGAGAATTATATGGGGTATTTGGGTATTCTCATGGGTTTATATTTTACTGTAGCATTTTCTGAAAAGAAAAAAAGTAGTGATAATGAGAAGACATCACTAAATTAATAATTCATAAACTATAGTTGCCTTTAAATCTCTTAATTCATGTGTGGTTGTATTAAGATTAGTCGGAGAAGGTAAAAGAATAACTGCTCAGGCAAGATATTACACATGTTTCTGATTCAGGCATATTCATTTCCTAACTTATTGAATAGTCGTAACCATAAACGTACCAACAAAAATAATTCTAGTAAGCAAAAAAGGAAAGAAAAATAAAAATAAAGAAATATGCTATATTGATTGATTCTGCTAGCTTGAGAGTAATAATACGGAAATAAAATGCCCCTAAAAAAAGGGGCAAAAATAGTATTTGGCGGAAGAGGCATTCTTCGAACAAAATTAATTT
>CAZBKP010000173.1:0-3884 GCA_964492525.1 uncultured Cardiobacteriales bacterium | reverse complement strand
CCATTAAATACAACCGTTGTGGGATATTTCTCTTTTTGTAGGAGCGTATCAATCGTTTCTAATGCCATTGGATTTCCATATAGGCCACCGACAACATAGAGCGTATGTGCTTTCTTACGGGGTAATTGCGCGATAGCACTCGCACCGTAATAATAATGATTGGGGCAACTTCTTCCTGCTTTCATTATCAATCCTTAACTTGAAAACGTAGGTGCAGTTGTTTTCGTAAATTTTGCGAGCGCAATTGGAATGAGGAATAACCCGAAGCATAATACCGTTCCATATACATTGACGCCTAGCAGTAAAGCTTGCTTACCATCGCCAATCGCAAAATAAGAAGGAATCCAGCCAAATGCAAATGCAAATCCTAAAATAATTCCAGTCCAAAAGGAAAGATGAAACGCCAATGGAGAGTATTTCACCCATGCGGAGAGTAAAAATACAGGCGCTAGACCAATTACCATCGTTCCGCTAATAGTTGTCGCTTTTAAGATATCGGTTCCCATGATCATAGGAAGATTGCCGAAAATTGCGAGGATGATCATGATCGTAGAACCAACTTTAATCGGATGTTTCAGTGGTGGACGACCTGCAAGTTGAGGAAAATCTTTCGCGGTGAATTTGGAAAGTGATGCAAACGTTGAGTCCAGAGTAGAGGCGGCAGAGGAGATCATCACCGCTAACATCGCAAATGCCCCACCAAACCCAAGCACTTTAGCTAATTCAGCAGGAACATTTCCTGATGCAGGGAGCTGTTCAATTCGCGCGTACACACCGATTAAACTAAAGGCAAAAATAGCGATAAATCCTAATATTCCTGACCAGATACATGCCTTAAGCATCACTTTTTCATCTGTAATAAATCCGCGATCTGTCAATACAGGGTCATGAAAAGGGTAGGACAATACTTGGATTAAGGCTACAAGCAAGAGATCAACACCTCCAACAAGAGTGAACTCCCCATCTGTAAGAATTTTTCCTAAATCTTTGGACGGGAGTACCAATGCTAAAACCATTCCCATTGCGATAACGAAAACTAAGGTTTGAATAGCGTCAGTAAAAATCGAGCTACGTAATCCCCCTTTTAAGCTATAAAGGAGTACGATCAATGTAAATAGAGAGGCTGCGAGAATAAAAGAGTAAGACGTTTCAGGACCATAATAACCGCCCACAACGGCAGTATTACTCCAAACCTCATTATATAAACGAATTAGAATCGCAAGCGAGAATGAGAGAGAAGCTAAACGACCATATTTTCCAATAAGAAATGTAATCAGTCCTGTCGCACCTTGGCGGGTTCTCAAATAATAAATTACGATTCCTGCCATTGGAATAGAAAGCCAGTAAGCAGCGTATGCAAGCCCTCCCACAATTCCGTAAGTTTGCCCAAGATTTGCAGCATTTGTAACTGATTTTGCAAAAATCCAACTAATAAAAATACTACACGTAAGCATCCAGCTTGAGGTCGGTCGGCCTTTCTCATCCCAGCCTTTAAAGAAGCTTCCATCCGTCTTTGCCTTCGGAGAAATCACAAGCATGACAACCCCAAATACAATTAGGAATCCCCAAAAAAAATATCCTTGCCATTGGCCCATTTAAAACACTCCCTAAGTAATAACTAAAATCAAACTTGTCCGCAGGAAACACCGCTAGAGAAACATGCAAAACATCGTTTATGAGTTAACCAAGTTTTCTTCTGAACCGCTTTAGCAAGATCACTTCCTAAATCATAAAAAGGATCATCATCTACTAACGTACAAGAAAAAATGCGCGTTTCCCCCTCTTTTTTTACAACCATTCTCGAGGTTGCACACATAAATCCCGCACAACTTTCGGGTGTGTGATAGGTTTTGATGCAATTTTCAGTGATATAAGGCACTTCATCTCGTTCTAGATCAGGAAAACCAACAATTGTTGTGGATTCGGGAATGCCATGCTGATGAAAGAGCGCTCTAAATTGAGTTAAAACATCTTCTGAATCTTCATCGCTTTCCATGTGCCTTGCAACTGCGATAGGGAATCCAAGATCATGCAACTTTTTTAAGTTTTGCAAGGCGAGATTAAAACTTCCATCCCCTCTCTCTGCATCATTTATTGTCTCATTAGGTGAATTTAAGCTAATCCTAAAGGTTAAGGGAAGTCCTTTTTCCTGTAGTGCTTTTAGCTGTGGCAAATAGTGGGTAATTGGCTTTGTTCCATTCGTAAGAATAAGACAAGGCGCTTTACTACCCGCAAATTCTAATATTTTCATAATGTGAGGATTCATAAAAGGCTCCCCACCTGTAAATCCAAATGATTCAACGCCTAAAGAGAGGGCCGATTCGATATAAGGCGTAATATCTTCTACAGAGAGCATTTGCAATCGTCGGCTTCTAGGATTTGAGCCTTCAAAACAGCTTGGACATTGAAGATTACAAGCTGTCCCTGTATTGAACCACAATTGCTTTAAAGACAAAAAACGAATATACCCATGGGGTTCTCCTGTGGGAGTCGTTGGAGAAATCGATTCAATCAACATAAACAGTAACTTTTAGATTATTAAGATAATAAAAATAGGGAAAATCCATACAGAGAATGACTCAGTCAATTCAATGACATGTGAGTATTCTGAAGACCAAAATGGCAAGTAAAAAATTGTAACGTAAGCATTAAACACTCTCCTTTAAAATTCAATGAGAATCGGAGTGTTAAAACGTTATCAACTTGGGATTAGATTAATGGATTAACACCCGAAGCGTATCTCTAAACTAGAGATTATAAACGTGCGTCAAAGGGTAAAAAAGTTAATCCAAAACATGAATAGATCCAAAAAATAGATGCACAAAGAATACACTAAAAATAGAAAAATACATACTTATCTTTTTTTTACAAAACAGACATATTTTTTAAGTAGGAATCCTTTGCGGGATAGAAAATTTAACCTAAACCGCAAGAATATAGGACGAATAAATCTTATTTTCAATATAATTTTTAGAAAAATTAAGAAATAATGATAAATACTAAAAACTTTATCTATAAATGACATTTTTAAAGAATATTTTGTGCCTGTGCTTTGTAAAAATAAAAAGAGTGTTACTATATTTTTACATTGAAATGTAAAGAATTGTCTTTACAAAACATGTTTTACATGTGTGAAAATTCGATGAGATCAGTTGTTTTTATTAAATTTTAAGTTGAGAGGTTGCTATGAAACTACGCTTTATTTTAGCTGCATGTTTGACGATTGGATTGCTAACTGCATGTGATAAACCTGCTCCCACGTCTTCTACTACGGCGTCAGGAGAAACGATCACATATAATTATATTACTGCAGATGAGCTCGCGAATGCCATTCGAGCAAAAGAAGATATTGCCATTATTGATGTTCAGCCTAAAGAGGCATTTGATAAGCAACATGTTGTGAACGCAATTCCAACTTACGCTTATCCTGTTAAAACAGATGCTGAGAAAGAAGCTGTCAAAGAAGCGTTAGCGAAAATATCTCCAACAAGTAAAATTGTGGTTGTATGCCCAGGGGGAAGAAGTGGTGCAACCAACACTATCAATTATTATAAAGAGTTAGGCGTAGATAGCTCACGTATGCTTATTTTAGAAAAAGGGGCAAACGCTTGGCCTGGTGATAAGCTCGTGGATGTTACGGTTAAAGATGGTTACAACTACATTAGTGCCGATGATCTTGCGAAAGCCATTCGTGATAAAGAAGATATCGCAATTATAGATGTTCAACCTAAAGATGCATTTGATAAGCAACATGTTGTGAATGCAATTCCAACTTACGCTTATCCTGTCAAAACAGATGCAGAAAAAGAAGCTGTCAAAGAAGCGTTAGCAAAAATCTCTCCGACGAGTAAAATCGTGGTTGTATGCCCAGGGGGAAGAAGTGG
>CAZBKP010000172.1:0-3893 GCA_964492525.1 uncultured Cardiobacteriales bacterium | reverse complement strand
CCTGTAAACCCGCACCACCACTTGAATCAGATCCCGCAATTGTTAATATTTTTTTAATCATAACTCCTATAAAAATGACTATTTCTTACCGCAAAAATAACATACTATACTCGTACTATTTTAAATGACTTTTCTACTAAAGGGAGTCCATATGAGCAAATTATTTTCATCTTATAATATGGGTGGGTTATCACTCAAAAATCGTCTGATCATCCCCCCCATGTGTCAATACTCTGCTCATAATAGCCACCCTAATGCATGGCATTACGTACATTATGGGATGCTCGCAAACTCTGGGGCATCGCTCTTAATTATAGAGGCCACAGCCGTTTCTCCTGAAGGACGGATAACACCTTATGACTTAGGACTCTGGGATAGAGAGTGCAAAAAAGAACTCACAAATCTTGTGAACAAAATCCGATCTGTCTCCACTATTAAACTTGGCATTCAATTAGGACATGCTGGAAGAAAAGGTTCCATGCCGCTTCCTTGGAGTGAATCACAAGAAGCACTCGACCCTCATCATGAGGGTTGGGAGGTACTCGCACCTTCTGAAATTCCTTTTGATCACAATAGTAAAACGCCAATATCAATGACTACAGAGCAGATTAATTCGCTCATTCATGCATTTACAGATGCTGCCATTCGCGCAGAAGAGTCCGGTTTTGATCTCATAGAAATTCATGCAGCACACGGTTACTTAATTCATCAATTTTTATCCCCTATTTCCAATCAAAGAACTGATGAATATGGCGGAAGCTTTGATAATCGTATTCGTTTATTGATTCAAATCTTTTCCGAAATCAAAAAAACAATCTCTAAACATATTGTATTAGGGGTGAGAATTTCTGCAACAGATTGGATTGAAAAAGGTTGGGATTTAGAGTCCTCTATTGATTTATCAAAAAAATTGGAAATACTTGGATGTGATTTTATTCATGTCTCTTCAGGTGGCTTATCTCCTGATCAAAAAATAGATATCAAACCCAACTATCAGATTCCATTTGCTGAAGCAATCAAGCAAAAAGTCGAACTTCCTACTATTGCCGTTGGTTTAATAACTAAAGGCTCTCAAGCAGAATCAATATTAGCCCATGATCAGGCAGATTTAATTGCCATCGGGCGAGGTATGTTATTTGATCCGCACTGGGGATGGCGAGCGGCACAAGAACTTAATGAGACTATCCAAATCCCCCCTCAATATCTTCGAGCGCTACCCAAATAGTCATAGATGAGTTAAAATTACCCTCTTTATTTTATTAATAGAACGAAAACTATGAGCAATAAGTCACTGAGTAAAAGCATCTCCAAAAATGCCATATATATTCTCCCGAATCTGTTTACAACAGGGTCATTGATGACAGGCTTTAGTTCTATTCTATTGGCACTGGATCACCGTTTTGGATTAGCAGCAATTTTAATCTTTGTTTCAATGATTTTAGATGGAATGGACGGCCGTGTTGCCCGTTGGACAAACACACAAAGCAGCTTCGGAGAGCAATATGACTCTCTTGCAGATGTCATTGCATTTGGTGCCGCACCTGCCATTCTTGTTTACCTTTGGGCATTTAAGAACATTGGTGATGTTCCTAAAATGCTTGGTATTGGCTGGTTTGCATCTCTTGTTTATCTTTCTTGTACAGCACTTAGACTTGCTAGATTTAATGTCCAACTTGGACAAGTGGATAAGCGTTTTTTTGTTGGACTTCCAAGTCCTTCTGGTGCCGCTCTTGTTGCTGGAGCTGTTTTAATTGGAACTCAATTCAAAATAAGTGGCCATGATGTGAGCTTTTTCATGGTTATCTTAACAATCTATGCAGGACTTATGATGGTTTCTAACTTCTTGTTTTTTAGCTTTAAGACATTTGATATTAAGAAAGTTAAATTCTCATTTTTGAGCCTCATTATTGTTTACGGTGCCCTACTCTTCGCAAAACCTTCTATTATCCTATTTCTAACCATTTTTGTTTATGCGCTTTCTGGCCCAATACATTATTTTATTCGACGTTATCTTCGTAAACGACGTCTTCAAGATCTAAATCTAAAGCGTAAAAACGACAGTGAAGCATAACTTAAGAGAGTATTATCTAGCGCAACTTGGTATTCCTATATGGTACGATCGAAATCGAATCGTACCAGTGTCTGAGGTATCTAACGAAAATGACGTTGTATCAAATATACAGTCAATTTCAATTCCTGAAGCAGAAATACCAATACAAAATGCAAACCTATTAAACTCTTGCCAAAGTTGCAAACTGAATCACACGCATCAAATTGTTGCTCGTGGTGAATCTTCTGCACCAATAGTGATCATTTCTGAAGCACCTACGCATCAAGAAGAGATATCAGGTCAAGCATTATCAAATGAGGCTTATCTGCTTCTTTCAAAAGGGTTAAAGATTATAGGATTAGACGAGAAACAGTACTATATTACACCGTATATCAAATGTTATGCCCACGATACACTGATCACTGTTGAAGAAGAAGAGAATTGTTTCACAACTATACTTCAAACTGAACTCGCAAATTTAGCGCCGAAATTAATCATTCTTTTAGGGCGAAATGTGACACGCTTCTTTTTAAATACAGAAACATCATTCGATCAATTAAGAGGAACAACTCATCACTCTACTAAGCTATCCCCCCATATTCCTTTTGTGGTGACATACAACCCCTATCAACTTTTGAAATTCCCGAAACAAAAACAGAAGTTTTGGGAAGATTTAAAATATATCCATACGCTAATACAAGATATAGTATGATCCAGCTCCTTCCCACAAGTTTAGATGACTTTGAAACAATATATCAGATAGAACTTGCTTGTTACCCTATTCCTTGGACAGAGCAAGTGATGAGGGATGTTTTATCCTCACCCTACTTAAACTTTAAAGTCGTTCTTGGTAACACCGTGATCGGTTATATTTTTCTTCTTAAAATTTTAGATGAGGCGACGATATTAAATATTGCAGTATCCCCAGACTTCCAAAACAAGGGATATGGATATGCTATTTTAGAACACTCCATCAAGATATTAAGAGAAGAAAATGTTCATATGCTACTTCTTGAGGTCAGAGTTTCTAATATGAATGCACAATTTTTATACAATAAATTTGGTTTTAATCAAATAGATATTCGAAAAAATTATTACGCAGCGAAGAACGGCCGAGAAGATGCTATTATTATGGCAATGTCCATCTAAAGATTTATCTATAGGTAGTATATGCAAACATTAGACTTATCAGGATTAAGTTGTCCATTACCCATTCTTAAAACCAAACAAGCTTTAGCTAAAATGAGTATTGGTGAATCTTTAACTGTGATATCAACAGACCCACATTCTGAAATTGACTTTAAAGCCTTTATTAGTAAAACTGATCATCAGCTTATAAGTTTTAAAGAAGAAGGAACCACATTTATTTTTGAAATAAAAAAATAAATCAAAAAAACAAAATCCAACCTACGTGATAGAATTAAATTAATTTAAAAATATAAACAATTTGAATGAATACTTCTGTACTTTTTATAATTCCTCGTTTGACTGGACCCTTTCCAAGTAAGTGGAAGGATGTTGATCAATCGTTATTTACAAATAATATTCTTGATAGATTTTTACGTAATGCAACTTTTGATCAAACAAAACATCATACTTTCGCAGACGCTATCAATACCTATTTTGGGCTTTCTGATAAAATTGCTTACGCACAGTGTGGCATGCATGCGAGTAATATTAAGGTTAGGACGAACAATTGGATTAAGTTCTCATTTTTAACTAAATATGGAACGACGAGACTAAGAGATAATATAGTAAAAAAACTCGCCGAAGATTTTGCCAAAGAGTTTTCTTTTGCAGAAGACTCTATCATTACAGATAATGGAGATTGGTTTGTTTCTCT
>CAZBKP010000171.1:0-3905 GCA_964492525.1 uncultured Cardiobacteriales bacterium | reverse complement strand
TGAGAACTACAACCCAGATTCAGAGCTTGTAGCCGAGCTTAGAAGAGAAATGCACACTATAAAAGGTGGCGCTAGAATGGTTGGTCGAAAAGGGATGGGCGATATTAGCCATGCGATGGAATCTCTTCTTGAACCCCATCACATACGTTTATTTGACTCAAATCCAAAACAGTTTGAAGTTCTACAAAGGGCTTTAGATTACCTACAGGTTGCGCTTGATCAAAACATTCGAAAACTAGACTCCGAAGGATATAATCTATTATCTGCACTCCATCTCTTAATTGGTAATGAGACCCCTCCTGAGATCACAAAAGAAGGTGAGATTAAAGGTGAACACAAAGTCACTGAAATTACCGAAAAGACATCGACTGCTGCGCAAGCAGAACTAAGCGCATTAAAGATATCCCCAGAACAGCTTAGTTTACTTAGTGAAAAAATCGCTGAGAATGGTATTCTTGCAACACAACAGAGCTTAAACATTCAATCTCTTAGTACAAATTTTGCAGAATTCTCAAAAACAATTGATCGCATCACTGCACAAGCTAGAAATATTGAGATTGAAACAGAAGCTCAGATGATCTCACGCCATGCTAAATTCCTTGAAAATAGTGAGGATTTTGATCCATTAGAACTGGATCAATATTCAGAATTACAGCATTTATCAAGATCTATTGCTGAGTCTGTCGAAGACTTACTTTCAATCCAAAAATCTATTATTCAATCGATTGAAACGATGGAGATGGGGATTGATAAATTCTCTAATAACCATACCATTATTAATGATGTGTTAACACATGTAGGCACAGTCAGCTTTACAACAATCATTCCAAGACTTCGTAGGATTGTAAGACAGGTTAGTAAAGATAATAATAAAAAAGTTGAATTTTTAGCAATGGGGGCAGAAACCCAAGTTGAAAGAATTCTTCTTGAGCAGATGGTGGCTCCCTTTGAGCATATGATCAGAAACGCGATTGTGCATGGGATAGAATCCCCAGAAGAACGATTAGCAAAAGGAAAACCTGAGACTGGAAAGATCATTTTTAAAGTTGCTCGTCAAGGTGCCGACCTAACATTACAAATTATAGATGACGGTCGAGGCTTTGATGTCGATCAAATTCGAAAGAAAGCAATTGCAAGTGGACTGATCAAACCTGACGATAAAATCAATGAAACGGATCTTATTAACCTTGTCATGCTACCGGGATTCTCTACGGCTGTGACTCTTTCACAAGATGCAGGACGTGGCGTTGGGCTTGATGTATTAGCAAAAGCGCTTCTAATTTTAAAAGGGCATGCGGTTTTAAATCACATCAAAGGGAAAGGAGTTACTTTTGAAATCACAATTCCTTTTACACTTTCAATCATCAATACACTGATTGTTCGAGCGGGAGAGCAAATATTCTCTATCCCCGTTTCTAATATTATTGGTGTTGCACAAGAAAAAGATGTTTTAATTTCTGAGGATGAGAAAACTTTTGAATTCCATAATATTCATTACAAAATTTTTAATCTTGATGATATTTATGGAGACATCAGAATACAATCTCACCAACGCAGGAAAAACTCTTACCTCTTGTTTGAAATTGAGAATACTCCAATTGCTATTGGTATTCATAAGATAGAATCTCAATTTGAAGTTATGATGCATCCCCTCAACCCTCAAATATCGAAGATACCTGGAATTGTAGGAAGTGCAGTTATGGCAAGTGGTACGATTGTCTTTATCTTAGACATTGCACAGCTTGTTAGCAATCCTCAATTGACGGAAAAAATCATAGAAAATAAGATTACTAATGAAAATCCGCTATCTCATCTCAATACGACTGAAGATATCCCTCTCATTATGGTTGTCGATGACTCTATTACAATGAGAAAAGTGAGTCAACGTATGCTTGAAAAGGCAAACTATAAAGTAATCACAGCAAAAGATGGGTTAGATGCAATTGATATGCTAGATGAATATTCACCAAATATCATTATGCTCGATATTGAAATGCCAAGAATGGATGGGTTTGAATTCCTAACACACTTCCGTTCTGACAAACGCTATCAAAATATCCCTGTTGTAATGGTAACTTCTCGTACAGGTGATAAACACCGAGAAAGAGCTTTTGCTTTAGGTGCAAATGAATATATTGGTAAACCTTATCGAGAAGATGATATTCTAAAGATCATGAATGAATTATTGTCAAACTCATCACAAAACAAATTTACTGAATAAAGGATTATTATTGTATGGCTGTTGGAAAACAAATGTCCCTTGAATTCAAGGATTTTAATCAAGTTGCAAATGTGTACATGGATTTTGTTGTAGATGGTGGTTTTTTCATACCAACCAATCAACCTTTTGAAATGGGTCAAGAGATATTTATTGCCCTAACACTTCCTGACGATCCTGAAAGGAGAGTTCCAGCTGCAACTAAAGTTGTTTGGATTACTCCTCCTAATGCAACAAAATCAAAACCTGGCATCGGTGTTCAATTAATTGGCGCAAATGCAAAAAACATAAATACAAGATTAAAAAACTGTGTTGAGAAAAGTACACGTCGCTCACCTTATACTTTTACGATGTAGCATGAAGTTTGTAGATTCCCATTGTCATCTTGATCGTATCAATCTAGAAAAATTTGATTCAAAATTTTCAAACTTAATTGATACGATTAAAGCACAAAATATTAGTCATATGCTTTGTGTTGCAGTCCACCCAGATAGCTGGGAAACAATGAAATTAATCACTAAACCTTATTCGTTTATTTCGCTATCATACGGTATTCATCCAGGTGATATTAAACATGATGACATTCATCGTTCTATAGAAAGTTTCAGTCCATACTTAACTCAGAACAATGTAATTGCAGTTGGAGAAACAGGTTTAGACTATCACTACGGTGCCGACAATAAAGTAAATCAGCAATCTCTCTTCGTACTTCAAATTGAAGCCGCAAAAACCTATAAAAAACCATTGATTATCCATACTCGTGAAGCAAGAAAAGATACAATGAGTATCCTTACCTCATGTGAAGCTAGAGAGTGTGGTGGTGTAATGCACTGTTTTACTGAAGATTGGGATATGGCAAAAAAAGCCTTAGATATTGGTTTCTATATTTCTTTTTCTGGAATTATTACATTCAATAGTGCTTCTGAGATACAAGAGGTCGCGAAAAAGGTTCCTTTTGACCGTATTTTAATTGAGACTGACTCGCCCTATTTAGCGCCTGTTCCTCATCGTGGAAAAGAAAATACTCCTGCCTATGTTCCTTTAGTTGCACAAAAGATTGCAGAAATCAAATCATGTACAGTAGAAGACATTGCCAACATAACCACTCAAAATTTCCAAACTCTTTTTAAAATCACTATCTAAAATTTCCTTATGAGCTCACTTAATCGACCTTTAATCTCCGTTTTTGGAGATATTATGCTTGATCGCTATTGGCTAGGTTCTGTAAAAAGAATCTCTCCTGAGGCTCCTATCCCAATAATCAACATTCATCAGAAAGAAGATAAGCTTGGGGGGGCGGCAAATGTAGCATTAAACTTGAGCGCACTTGAAAAATCAGTTGCACTTTGTGGATTTATTGGTAACGATCATGAAGGGCAACTCATTCAAACTCTTTGTAAAAAAGATTGTATTAATGATCAGCTCATTGTTGTGAATGACTTCCCTAGCATTACAAAGCTAAGGATTATAGGTCGTCAACAACAGCTCGTTCGTTGTGACTTTGAAGATATTAGAGACCTCTCTAATGAGAGCATCCATTATCAAAATCAATTTCTCGAATTAATTGATCAATCGAGCATTATCATTCTTTCTGATTATCAAAAAGGATTTCTATCTAATCCCCAGTTGTTCATTCAATATGCAAAACAGAAAAATATTCCTGTCATTATTGATCCCAAAGGAGATA
>CAZBKP010000170.1:0-3918 GCA_964492525.1 uncultured Cardiobacteriales bacterium | reverse complement strand
AGTCAAAATTTAAGAAACAGACAAAGGCGACTAATGAAAAAAATAAAAGGTTGGGTACTCTTTTTAGTTTTGGTTGTTATAGGGATCAGTGCATATTTTGCCTTAACACCTAAAACAGAAATACGCTATTTAACAGATCGTGTAAAAAATCAAGATCTTGAAGTCACGATCTTAGCCGACGGAAAACTAGAAGCTTTTCAGCAAGTCGATGTTGGTGCACAGGTTTCAGGGCAGATCAAAAAACTTCATGTCGAACTTGGTGATACGGTCAAAAAGGGGCAGTTAATCGCTGAAATTGACGATCTTCCTCAGCAAAATGCGGTGAAAGATGGAGAAGCTCGACTTAAAAATGCAGAAGCCTCGATGGTGGCAAAAGAAGCACAGATTATGAATGCTAAAGTTACGCTTGAACGCCAAAAAAATCTTATTAAACAAAAGGCAACGACTCAGTCAGAAGTTGATGTTGCGGAATCTAATCTCAAAGTCTTAGAAGCGGAGCTCGATGCATTAAATGCGCAAATTGCACAGGCCAAAATTGCTCTTGATACAGCAAAGCTTGATTTAACCTATACAAAAATCACTTCTCCGATTGATGGTGTTGTCGTTGCTACGGTAGTGAAAGAAGGACAAACTGTTAATGCTGTTCAATCTGCGCCTGTGATCGTTAAAGTTGCGAATTTAGATTTAATGACAATTAAAGCTCAGATTTCAGAGGCGGATATTACAAAGGTCCATCCCGGAATGAATGCCTATTTTACGATTTTAGGGGAGCCTAAAAAGCGCTATCCTGCGGTCTTGGAGAGAACAGAACCTGCGCCTGAATCCTTTCAAAATGCGACGTCCAATTCAACGACGTCTACTTCTGAGGCAATTTATTACAATGGCATTTTGAAGGTAGATAATAAAGAGCATCTTTTTAGAATTGATATGACCTCTCAAGTTTATATTGTCGTGGATAGTGTTAAGGATAAGCCTGTCATTTCTACTATGGCGACCCGTTTTCAGCCGTCTAATCCACCACCTACAGAGTTGAAAGCTGGGGCTGGGGAAGCGATAGTATGGACCTTAGTGGATCAACAATTAGTCCCTAAAGTCGTGAAGCTTGGAATTAGTAATAATATTCATACAGAAGTCCTGTCGGGATTAAATGGGGATGAAGAGATTGTCCTTTCTGAAACAATGGGAACATCAACCTCTGGTCCGAAAAACATGAGAATGCCGCCAAGAGGATAATCATCATATGAATTCACCCATTATCCAGCTTAAAAATATTACGAGATCCTTTCAGTCGGGCGAGCAGATCGTTCAGATCTTAAAAGGCATCGATTTGACGATCAACTCAGGTGAAATGGTCGCAATTATTGGTGCCTCAGGCTCCGGAAAGTCAACGCTGATGAATATTCTAGGGTGCCTTGATCACGCTTCGACCGGAGAATATATTTTTCATGGGGATAATATTGGTCAATATAATGATGATCAGCTCGCAGAACTGAGAAGAGAGCATTTTGGCTTTATTTTTCAGCGTTATCATCTTCTCAATACGTTGCATGCAGAGGGAAATGTTGAAGTGCCTGCAATTTATGCAGGATACTCTGCGAATCAGCGTCGACAACGCGCAGATGATCTTCTCGATGCATTAGGGCTTAAGGAGAGAATTCATTATTATCCCACGCAATTATCAGGTGGGCAGCAGCAACGGGTTAGTATTGCGCGTGCGCTTATGAACGGTGGAGAGGTCATTCTTGCCGATGAGCCGACAGGTGCATTAGATAGTGAAAGTGGAAAGGCGGTTCTCGGAATTCTTCAAAGCTTGCACCAAAAAGGTCATACCATCATCTTAGTGACACATGATCAAAATGTAGCGAGTCATGCCGATCGAATCATTGAGTTAAAGGATGGAGAAGTCATTGACGATCGCAAAAATATTCCCGTCAATGATCAAGATACAAAAGAGGTGATTGCCACTGCAGAAATTGGCAAGCCCAATCGTTCGCCATGGATGCAGTCATTTGATCAGCTTGTGAGTGCATTTAGAATGGCATTAATCTCCATGTCTAAGCAGCGCACACGCACAATTTTAACGATGCTTGGGATTATTATCGGAATTGCAGCCGTTGTTCTTGTGATCGCTTTAGGTCGGGGGACGATGGATAAAATTCTCAACGATATCAACTCAATGGGAACAAGTACACTCAGCATCTACCCAGGCTCTGGATTTGGGGATGCGCGTTCAGGACGGGTGCGAAGCCTCTCTCCCTCAGATGTTGAGTTTTTAAAACAGCAAGACTTTATTGAAAGCGTAACACCTGTAGTTGCAACCTCAGCACTTGCAAGATTTGGAAATAAAGAGGTGAATGTTTCTGTGAATGGTGTCGGCGCACAATTCTTTGATGTGAACGGCTATCAAGCGAGCGAAGGGATTCTATTTGATGATCACAGTGAAGAGGTGCTCGCACAGGAAATTGTGATCGATGAAAATACTTGGGAGGAGCTCTTTACAAAAGAGGTATCCCCCATTGGAGAAGTCATGCTACTGAATCGCCTTCCTGTAAGAGTGATTGGTGTTGCAACCTCTAAATCACAAAAAACAGGCGGATATGGAGGACTTACGACTTGGATTCCCTACTCAACAGCAATGAAGCGATTATTAGGCCAGAGTTATTTGAGGAATATTACCGTTAAGGTCAAGCCTGATGTCGATATGAAAGCCGCAGAGAAGAGCCTAGAAAATATTATGATTCAGCTTCATGGTAAAAAAGACTTTTTCATTTTTACTGCAGATTCCTTTAAAGAAATGCTGGAAGAAGCCACCTTTGCTATGCGATTTTTAATCTCCTCAATTGCGATTATATCTCTTATTGTGGGAGGAATCGGGGTGATGAACATCATGTTGGTGTCAGTTGCGGAGCGTACTAAAGAGATCGGTATGCGAATGGCAGTCGGTGCTCGAAAAAGCGATATTTCTAAGCAATTTTTAATTGAGGCGGTTTTAGTCTGCTTAATCGGAGGAATTATTGGGCTCTTATTTGCCTATTCTGTCGGTTTTATGATCAACCAACTTGAACTTGATATTAAAATTGGCTTCTCAATCTTATCGATTGTGATCGCCCTAGGTGCTTCTACCGCAATTGGATTGGTGTTTGGTTTCTTCCCCGCAAGAAGAGCCGCACAATTGGCACCGATAGAAGCATTAGAGCGATCCTAGTTATTTCATAAAAGGTAGGGATGCCATCATTTTTTGTAAATTAAGGGCATCCCAAGGCATATATTCGGCATAGCTCATGCCGACAACGTCTTTGAGTTTAGCAACCTCATTGATGAGATTTGTAATGTTTTTAAGTGTAAGCTTTCCTGTTACAGTATCAAAAGGCTCATCATCAGGATTCTTTGTCAGTTGTGAATAAAAAGTATTGGGATCAAGAGAATCAATATCAAAATGAATGACAATATGGTCAAATTTCCCGTGACGAACCCATTCAAGAACATTTTTTTCTTGATTAACAGGTATAACTTTTAGCCCGAGTTTTTCTACAATTTCTTCCTCTTCAGGAGCATTAAATTGATCCATCCCGTATAAAAGGACGTTCTCCTTTTTATAAGGAGATTTGATCTCGTTGGCTAACACAGGATCTCCGTGTCCGAGTAGATTGCCGAGTACCATTGCATGCTCTCTATCAAAAATTTCAGGCGTTGAAATGTCAGGATGCGCATCAATCCAGAGAATTCCCACATTCCCTTGGTATCTTTCATTGAGGTAGGCAAAAGGTGCTTGGCTCACAAGACAATCGCCTCCAAAGGTGAGGATGCGGTCAGGTTTATGATTCTCTATAATCTCCCTTGCAGATTGGTATTGCTTAAGAACTTGGGTTTGCCAAACGACTCCATTTTCAATAGATCTTTCTTGATCTTTTACATAGG
>CAZBKP010000169.1:0-3925 GCA_964492525.1 uncultured Cardiobacteriales bacterium | reverse complement strand
CAGTGCGCCTGCGATGGCAACACGTTTTTTTTGTCCATAACTTAAGTAGTGAATGGGCTTATCTGCAAACTCATGCCCCTCCACAAGGGTTAACGCATGTTCGACACGGCGGGCGATTTCTCTCTCATCGACATTAAGATTGCGTAAGCTAAAGCCAATATCCTGTTTCACATTGGTATAGAAAATCTGTAAATCAGGCTCCTGAAAAACCATGGAGACATTTTTCCTCAGCGTAAATAACCCCTCTTTTGTATATTCAATGGGTTTGCTATCCCACAAAACCGTGCCTGAGTGAGGTTTTAAAATACCCAATAAATTCATAAATAAGGTCGACTTTCCAGAGCCATTTGCACCAATGAGACCTGTGATCTTCCCCTTTTGTAACTCAAGATTAATATCCTTCAGGATATCATCCCCTTCTTCATACCGAAAACATAAATGTGAGGTTGATAGCATCATAGCGTCCTGAGGTTAGAGATGAAATTTACCAGTAAACAATTTTGCATCTAAAGCAATGAGCATCTGTTTGTAACGCAAAAGCACCCGTTCTAATAGAAGTCCTATGAGCATGCCAAAAGAGTGATAACTGTTTTTGATCGAGGTGTAGCCAAATCTCAAGGTTTGGGCGTGTTTAATGGCAATGACTTCATCAATAAAGATAAAGATGAATCGATAGGTTAACAGAATGTTTTCTAACAACGCATCAGGGAGTTTGCATTGTTTGCCAAGCCATATTAATTGATCAAAGGGTGTTGTTAAGACAAATAAGTAAGTGACCGCAAGGCAGGATAAACTTCTAAAGAAAGCGTGTTGCGCAATAGAAATCGATTCAAGTGAGGTGCCAATGTATAGGTTCCCGATGTGAACGCTCCATAAGAGCGGATCATCTGTTGCAAACGAGATCAATATGCCCAATATCCCAAAGAGTAAAAAGAAGAGAGGGATAGATAACCAACGCAGATATTGGCGGAATGAGATTCGTGTTGCATAGCATGTCGCAATGCAACAGATGACTAAAATAAGGCTCTGGATCGCAGGCGTTGTGCAAAGTGCGCTGATGAGTAACACGATAAAAAGAATCGCTTTCACGGAGGGATTCACTTTACGCCAACGACTTTGATACGCATAAAAATCAATTTTGAGCATCGGTTGCCTTAAGTGATTTTCTTCTACCCCGATAATATCCAAGGATATAACAGATAATCCCTGCGCCTAATGAACCTTGAAGGGTAAAAAGAAGGCTTTCAATTTCCCCACTTTTGGGTTCAAAGAAGGACTCAAACCAAGGCTCATAGTCAGGATTAATCACCGTGATCATCTCTTCTGCAATTCCATCTGCACCGCCAAACTCAGCCTCACTATTTTTGGGAAGGAAAAATGGCACTAAACAAAGAATGACGACAAGCGATAGGAGTAAAATATTCCTTTTCATTTTGCAAATCCCCCTACAGGCGCAATGTTTCGCTCTGTGATAATGTTATAAATCACCACCGTTAATAATCCCTCTGCAATTGCGATAGGAAGTTGAGTCAGACAGAAAATCCCCATGAATTTTAAAATCGAAATGCCTATTCCTAATTGAGGATCAGGGAAGGCAACGCCTAATTGAATGGAGGTCACAAAGTATGTGAAGATATCCGCACTGAATGCGCATAAGAATACCCCGATATCCTTTCTAAATCCAAATCGGTTCGCGAGTTTCCAAATAAAATAGCCGACAAAAGGCCCTAAAACCGCCATCGACATTCCATTTGCACCTAAGGTTGTTAATCCGCCGTGTGCTAAAAAGAGTGATTGAAAGAGTAGAACCACTCCCCCTAAAATCGACATGATCCAAGGGCCAAACATCACAACGCCAAGACCTACCCCCGTGGGATGGGAGCAGCTTCCCGTCACAGAAGGCATCTTTAAAGAGGAGAGTAGGAATACGAAGGCACCACACAGCGCAATCAATACTTTTTTATCGGTAGTGGTTGACTGCTTTTTGAGTTGAATCACCCCTATAATCAAAAATGGGAGGTAAAGCACCCACCAAAAGAGAGCCCATAAGGGAGGCAAAAATCCTTCCATGATATGCATGGCAAATGCTTGTGAGGGAAGAAAAGAGAGCAATAGCACCGTCCCGACTATTGCTGGCAATCGCTTTGAATAACGCTTCATATGGATAACCTCTGCAAAAGAGAAATAAACCCTAAAAGTAGGAGGAGAGGTTATCGATCAAAAGAACACATATTTGATGATAGAACCCTTCCCACCGAAGGGGTATCGATGTTCCTTAAATAGGTCTTCTGGCTTAGCTTCATCCTCATTTGTCCCTTCCCAAGTTTTCACTTAGTGGTTTGACAAACTCGTCCACATTACAGCAGCGGGGGCTGCGCAGGACTCTCACCTGCTTCCTTAAGTAATAAAATCCTTACTTTATTTAAGTTACATTACCCACTTGAGTGTATTGACTTGTTTTTAAAACGTAAATACAGAGTCTAATGAATTATGACTTATATCAAATAATAAAATAAATTTAATAATCATTCTTGTATTGTATACTGATATCGAATTATTATTTTTTAAGAAAGACATATTGATGTTTACAAATAGAAATATTTGTAGGAAATAGGTGAGAATCCTATGCAGCCCCCGCTGCTGTAATGTGGACGAGTTTGTCAAACCACTAAGTGAAGACTTGGGAAGGGACAAATGAGGATGAAGCTAAGCCAGAAGACCCATCAATACTCCTCTAATGAGCCTTCGGCGGGAAGGTGTGCATTGTTTGATTCATGATTGAATCCATCAAAGCCTCACTCCTGCGAAGAACAATAAAAGAAGTCAAACGTGGGGTGAGATGAAACGAATATTAGTGAGCGCAACCAATAGTGGTGCAGGGAAAACGACCATTTGCCTTGGGTTAATGCGCGCTTTTTATCAAAGAGGATTGACCGTTCAGCCCTATAAAGTGGGACCTGATTATATTGATACGCTTTGGCATGAGGATGCTTCACACAAAGCATCGTGCAATTTAGATGCGTATATTCTGCCAGAGAGTACCTTAAAATCAATCTTTTATGAAAAATCACAAAAATCAGAGATCAATATCGTTGAAGGCGTAATGGGGCTTTATGATGGTTATGGCTCAGATCCTGACTATTGTAGCAGTGCTGCACTTGCAAAATCATTAGATCTTCCTGTGATTCTCGTTGTAGATGGGAAAGCAGTTTCAACTTCGATTGCAGCAACGGTTTTGGGGTTTCAGAAGTTTGATCCCAGCATCAATATCGCAGGGGTGATTATCAATCGCGTGAACTCTGAATCGCATTATGAACTATTAAAAACAGCAATTGAGTCTTATTGTGGGATTCCTGTATTGGGACGACTTCCGAATGCGGACGAGTTAGTACTTCCTTCAAGACATCTTGGTCTTTATCTCAAAGATGAAATCAAGAATATCGATCAATATTGGGCTAAATTATGCGAATTAGTCGAAACTTATATCGATCTTGATCGAATTCTTGAAATGAGTGAATCATCCTCTCAAGAACAACCTCCTAAATATGCGCCAATTGATTATGAGCGTAATGCTTTTGATGTAACAATTGCCATTGCCAAAGATGCGGCCTTTCAATTTTATTATCCTGAAAATTTATCACTTTTAATGGAAATGGGCGCAAAGCTGGTTCCATTTAGTCCGCTGAATGATGCGACTTTACCTCCGTGTGATGCAGTTTTTATCGGAAGTGGCTACCCCGAACGCTTTGCAAAATCTCTTTCAGATAACCAGTCCATGAGAGCATCTATTTTAAGTGCGCACAGTGAGGGAAGCCAATCTATGCTGAATGTGGCGGAATGCTTTATTTAGGGAATTCCTTAACGACAGAAAAGGGAAATGAGTATGAGATGGTCGGTATCCTTGAAGGAAAAGGGCGAATCACGC
>CAZBKP010000168.1:0-3929 GCA_964492525.1 uncultured Cardiobacteriales bacterium | reverse complement strand
AACTCTACTGCTAATGCAGCGGCAAGTAGTTTAATCACAAACTATCTTGTGAATTTTATCGAAAACCAGAATCTATTAAAAAGAATGGGAGAGCTTAAGGGCACTGAACAGTACGGACTTTGGGGAAGAGTATATGCGGGTAAGCTGAAAGCATCTTCTAAGGGATTATTGAGTGGATTTGATATGGATTATAAATCTATTCAAATTGGTGCAGATTACCTTCATCAAATGGATAATGCTAAATTGTATTTAGGTGCATCACTAGGATATTTAGATGGTGATCAAGATCATAATTATTTTACTAAACTTGGTGTATTAAATGCAGTAACTCCAATTTATGGAAATAAAAAATCAAGCGCAGATGTAAGAAGTTACAGCTTATCTTTGTATGCAACATATACAAATGATGATCTTTGGTATGTAGATGCATTAATTAAGTATGCGAAAGTTAAAAATTCATTCAGAACAACTGATAGTGTCGGATTATCAGCATCAGGAAGTGATAGAGCTCATACGTACTCAATTTCTGCAGAAGTTGGTAAACGTATTTATTTTGGTGGAGAAAATAAAGGATGGTACGCAACACCACAAGCACAATTAAGTTATTCTAAGATCGGAGGATCTGACATCCTATCATCGAACGGTTTAAAAGTTAAATTAAGCAAGCGTGATTCTATACTTGGAAGAATTGGAACAGAGCTTGGCTACAACTTTAGTCAAGAGGGTGTGAAAGGAAGCAATGTATTTGCGCGAGTTTCATACTTACGTGAATTTTCAAATGATGGTACTTATTGGTTGAATTCTAGTCGTGAAACACATACTTTCAAGGGACATTGGGTTCAAATGGAAATTGGTACAAATATTAGATTTACAGAAAATAGTAGTTTCTATTCAAACCTACAGTATGACAAAGGTAATAAGTTTGATAACAAGCAAATCAATGTTGGTTTTAGATATCAGTTTTAATTCTTTATAAATAGTTGACAATAGAATTGTAAAATGATTTTATAGTTCTACTTTAGAAAGTAAATAGAAAAGGAAAATTTAAATGAACTATTTTGTTGGAATGATGATGCTTTAGAGAGTTACTTGTATAGAGTGACTCTCCTATCTACAGAGTCACTCTAAAGCGCAAAATAGTTTATTAAAGTTAGCAACCGGAGTGACAAACACTCCGGTTTTTTTATGTTTTGAATTTGTATTGGATTGATTTAAATTAAAGGGAAAAATATGACACAGAAACTTCATCTCGAAACATTGGCCGTTCATCAGAATTTTAAAGGTGATGAAACGAATTCAATTGTAAGGCCGATCCATCTTTCTACCGCGTATCAATTTAACGATGCGGATCATGGTGCGGATCTTTTCAATTTGTCTGTTGGTGGAAATATCTATACACGTTTAACAAATCCAACGAATGATGCCCTTGGAACGATTGTTTCAGATTTAGAAGGTGGAATTGGTGGATTGGCAGTTTCATCAGGAGCTGCTGCATTATTAACAGTTGTATTAACGCTGTGTGAATCAGGTGACCATATCCTTTCTTCTAAATCAATCTATGGTGGAAGCTATTCATTGCTAACAAATACACTCAAGCCTTTTGGCATTGAAGTGACTTACGTTGACCAAGACCTGAGTGAAGAAGAGCTTAAGACATATCTTAAACCCAATACTAAATTTGTATTTGCAGAGGTTATTGGGAATCCAAATGTCTGCGTATTAGATGTAGAGAAGTTTGCAAATCTCGCAAAATCTAAGAATATACCTTTTGTGATTGATGGTACCTTTACACCTCCGGTTATATTTAAAGCCATTGATCATCAGATTGATATTATTATTCATTCTGCGACTAAATATTTAGGAGGGCATGGCAATGCGCTCGGTGGTGTCATTGTGGATACAGGGCATTATGATTGGTCAAATGGACAATTCCCAAGTTTAAATGAACCACAAGATGCTTATCACGGGCTTGTATATACAAAAGCCTTTGGTCAACTTGCATTTTTAATCAAAGCACGCGCGCATGTGTTAAGGGATACAGGCAGTACCTTGAGTCCATTCACCTCATTTTTGATTTTGCAAGGAATTCAAACGCTCCATTTACGCTTAGATTATGTTTCTAAAAATGCACTTAACCTTGCAAAATGGTTAGAGGCTCATCCAAATGTTGAATGGGTGAGTTATCCACTCCTAGAAAGTCATCCCGACTATGAACGAGCTAAACGCTATTTCCCTAAAGGTGCAGGAGGCGTTCTCTCATTTGGTATTAAAGGAAATCGGGAGAAGAGTAAATCATTTATTAATAACTTACAGTTGGGTATTCATGCGGTGAATGTAGGAGATGTGAGAACAATTGTGACGCATCCTGCAAGTACAACCCACCGCCAAACGCCCGATGAAGAGTTAAAAGAATTAGGTATTTCGCAAAACTTTATCCGTATCTCTGTCGGACTTGAGAATATTGACGATATTAAAGCTGATTTAGACCAAGCATTAAGAGGATAGAACATGCCAGTAATTATTCCTGAAGATTTACCCGCAACACAAGCATTGAAGGATTTTGGAATCTTTGTAATGCCTCAAGGACGTGCGAAAGCTCAAGATATTCGTCCCGTTAGAATCTGTATATTGAACTTAATGCCCGATAAAATAACGGCAGAAACTCAGTTATTAAGTCGCTTAAGTAACGGCATTTTACAAGTTGAAGTAACGTTATTAGCGATTGAGAATCATATTTCAAAGAATACAAAGCAATCTCATCTTGATAACTTTTATTCATTCTTTAGTGATATCAAAGACCAATATTTTGACGGTATGATTATTACAGGCGCACCTATTGAGCACCTTCCTTTTGAGGAGGTGACGTATTGGGATGAGCTTACTACGATCTTTGATTGGGCAGAATCTCATGTCTTTAGTACGTTATTTATTTGCTGGGGTAGCCAAGCGGGGTTATATCACCACTATGGAATTCAAAAACATGATTTTCCAAATAAATTATCTGGTGTCTTTAAACACATTAAAGAACGCCAAGATGAGTCGTTGTTAATTGGCATTGATGATGAATTTTATGTTCCCCAATCTAGAAATACAGAGAGCGATCAGAAGGCAATTCGTGCGAATGAGGGGCTAGATGTGATCGCATCTTCTCAAGAGGGGGGGATTCATATCGTTGCAAGTAAAGATCGTCGGAAAATATTTGTTGCAGGGCATCATGAATATAATCCTGATACTTTAAAATTAGAGTATGAAAGAGATCTTGCAGCAGGGAATGCAACGTTACCTATCAATTATTTTGAGAATAATGATCCTAATGGAAAGATCCAGACCACATGGTTAAGTACAGCGAGTGTGTTTTTTCAAAACTGGTTAAATTATTACGTGTATCAAACGACGGATTTTAATTTTATTAAGAGAAATTCGTAGTTTATTATGGAGATAGCAGTGATACTATCACTGCTATCTATTTAGATTGTTTTCCTGCTGCCTCAATTGTTTGATAGATATAATGCTTATAGCTCTCTACTAATTTTTGATCAGGGCAGTCTCTCAATAATCCTCCACATAGATAACGCATTTTTATGTTTGCTTCATAAAATGGAGAAACGGATAGTCCTAAGTAATCTAAAATTAAACCCCCGACAAAGCTAATATCCATAATTGGATGTTGTTGTAGTAAAGGGGGATAGGGTAAATTATCTTTCATGAAAAACTGAGTTAGTCTAATAGGTTCGCTATATTTAACTTTATAATCATAATATTCTAGAGCAGGTTGATGATCTCCAAAATATAGAAAAAGCAAAGGTCTGTCGCTATTTAGAACATATTGTGTGAAATCTTCTGTAGCTTTATCAAGATTAACTAGTCGCTTGTAATAGTCATTCATTGCACCAATTCTAGGATTATCTTTTTGACTGTTTTTAAGTGAT
>CAZBKP010000167.1:0-3931 GCA_964492525.1 uncultured Cardiobacteriales bacterium | reverse complement strand
GGGGTGGGGTTGACAACTTTACAGACAGCCTCGCATACAGAAAGAGAGAACTCTAACTCGGTATCTGAAAAGACTTCTGGAGAGTACTCAAACGTCCAATTGGTTTCAGGGTAGTTTTTGGCTTCATTGACAGCAAGCGTCATTCCGTGTACCGCGAGTTGAGTGATCTCTTCTTTAGATTTATTAAAAACAACTCTGCGAAACTCAGGAGACGTCGCATTATAAAGGTGTACTATGGCTTGCTTAACGCCTTTTAAAGATTCGAATGTCTTAACAATTAAATCTTCACGAGATTGAGTTAAAACTTGAATCGTAACATCATCAGGAATACGGTTTTCTTCGATTAATCGACGAACAAAGGTGAATTCTGTATCGGATGCGGATGGGAACGCAACTTCAATCTCTTTAAATCCACATTCAACAAGGAGGGTAAACATACGGATTTTCTGATCAATATTCATTGGCTCAACAAGAGCTTGGTTTCCATCTCTAAGGTCTGATGACAGCCAGCGGGGTGCTTTGGTAATGGTTTTATTCGGCCAAGTACGATCTGTCAAAGGAATCGGTTTGAATGCTGTATATTTGCTAGATGGATTCTTAATCATATGATTTTCCTTAAGATAAACGTGAAGAAAACGTTCTCTGTGATAGAGATATAGTGATGTTTAAATGAATATTGAACTGTTTGCATTGTATGGGTTTACTTTTATAACTAGACTTTGGAACTGTATTCAGGACAGGCGAAAAACCGTAATCAAATTATGATTACAGCAGAATAAGTCGTAGTGATGATTTAAAAGTAAAATTAATGTCCATGAGGGATAACTTAATTCTATTTTTATCGATCGTCAAGTTTTATCTTGAATTATTTTTCAGGCGTGAATTGATCGGGGAGATCAATCTCATTATCTCCAAAGAAAAACTGTTGCATCTGCTCTTCTAAGAATTTACGAGCACTGGGATCAAGTGGGTTTAAACGATACTCATTGATTAAAATAGTTTGCTGGCGTAACCACGTTTGCCATGCTTCATTAGAGATTGTTTCAAATATTTTTTTGCCCAAAGAGCCAGGATACATCTGGCGAGGCATTGCTTCCGCTTCTTTGTTTAATTTTGCACAATGAATCATTTTTGACATTAAAACATTTCCTTTTTTAAAAAATAAAAAGCTAGCACTTAGGCTAGCTCTTATTATACGAATATTTTTACCTATTGTTCAAAAAGACTGCTTACAGATTCTTCGCCATGGATGCGTTTTATGGTATTTGCAATCATTTCAGCGACAGAAAGAACTCGTATCTTTTTGCATGCTTTAGCATTCTCCTTAAGTGGAATCGTATCGGTCACCACCATTTCATCTAAGACAGAGTTGTTGATGTTATCAATTGCTTTTCCAGAAAGGATTGGATGGGTGCAATAAGCACGTACAGTCAGTGCGCCTTGTTCCTTTAGAACTTTTGCAGCTGAGCAGAGAGTACCTGCAGTATCGACAATATCATCCACAATAATGCAATTTTTTCCATTAACGTCACCGATAATGTTCATGATTTCTGCAACATTTGGGGCAGGGCGACGTTTATCAATAATTACTAAATCTGTTGTATCTAAAGATTTTGCAAGTGCTCTTGCACGGATAACACCGCCAACATCTGGAGACACAACTGTGAAATTCACATCATGAGCATTTGCAATATCACGGTGCATTACAGCAGTGGTATAGATATTATCGACAGGGATTTCAAAAAAACCTTGAATTTGGTCAGCATGAAGGTCAACAGTAAGTACGCGATTACAGCCCACTTTTGCAATCATATTAGCAACAACTTTTGCAGAAATTGGAACTCGGGCAGAGCGTGGACGTCGATCTTGTCTTGAATAGCCAAAATAAGGGATGACGGCAGTGATTCTCATTGCGGAGGCTCTTCTAAGGGCATCTACTGTCATAAGTAGTTCAATGAGAGTATCATTCGTTGGGTAGCAGGTTGGTTGGATTAGAAATACATCTTTTCCACGAACATTTTCATTAATAGAAACCATTACTTCTCCATCAGAGAAAGTTCCTACAGTTGCATCGCCAAGCTTAATCCCTAAGTGTTTTACTATTTTATTTGCAAGATCTGGGTTTGCATTTCCTGCAAAAATCATCATCTGAGCTGTGCTCATGCTTATAATTCCTTGAATAAGTTGAAATTTAAAGACTGATATAATACTAGATATTTATAGGTAAAGGAGTATGTATAATATATGTCCATGGCGGTATAAACGCAACCTATAAATAGAATGACCATTGAGATGGCTGGGCTGCCAGGATTCGAACCTGGGAATGGCGGGATCAAAACCCGCTGCCTTACCGCTTGGCTACAGCCCAAAAGAGAGTGATATTATAGTCATAAATTTTTATTTGTCTAGACTATTTTTGATTAAATAATGTTCGGTTTTGGAAAATTAAACGATTTATGGAATTGTTTTTTATTTTGACTAAAGTATTTATCGAAAAATCTATGGCGGCAACGCTATATTTTTTATATAAAAAACTATAAGATGTGCATAGTCTTAATATTAAGAAGGAACCTCCATGAAAAAGAAAATTCTATCATCATTTGTGGCTGTTACATGTTTGTTCTCTTTCTCTCATATCGTGTATGCAAAAGAGGAGATTACTCCCAATACCATTGTCGCCTATTTTGATAAGCAAGGTAAGGAGTTGCCTTCAAGAGAAGGAAGTTATTATTATCGATATTTTATTGAGCAAGTCAGTGGTTGTTATTTAGCCCAAGATTTTTACTCTCAAAATGATCAAAAGCAAACAGATCCAATATGTTTTATGAATCCAGAAGAGCTAAACTCTTGGTTTCCTGAAAGTAATCAGGGACCACTTACTTTTTGGAGAGTTGATGGAACCAAAAGTAATGAAGGTTACGTTAATCAGGGAAAATATGAGGGAACATGGGTCGCTTGGGATGAAGATGGGGAGTCTAAAAGCAATGACTTCATTAATGGAGAAGCAGTTGTTACCTATTTTGATGCGAATGGAAATATAAAACCGACAGCAGAAGCAAATGGATTCTATCGTGTTATTTTAGATTATGATGCAATGAATGATAAGTATCAAATAGCGGATTATTATAATAGCACTAAGCAAAGGCAAATGGATGCCGTATTTGTGGATTCAAAAGATCTATTCCGCTGGGATATTCGTAATCGAACTGGACTTTTTAAGTATTATGATGAAGAAGGTAATTTACGCTTAATAGAAAATTATCTTAATGGTAAGTTAGATGGTCCTGTTACAGTATGGTATGAAAATGTCTACCCATTGCAAAAAGAGAAAATGACAAACTATACAGCGGGTAAGGCTGAGGGGCTCGTGTTGCAATGGTATACAAATGGAATATTGAAAACCCGAGCAGATATTAAAAATGGAATTGTGAATCATTTACAGTGTTGGGATAGATCAGGGAATTCATTGGATTCTGAGCAATGCCAAGAATTAATGGTATCGGTAGATAACTTATCAGAAGCAAACTATACCAATATAGAGCTACAATTGAAACGAGATGGTGATGTGAGCATCGAGACAGATCCTGTACTTATTCCAAATTTAAAAGATTTAAATGCGATTCAGAGTGCTCCAGATAAAGAGAAACGGTCCGTAGGGAGTGAGTCTCAAGAGATAGAGATTATTCAGAAAGAAGAAAAGTCATCTGAAAATGTGACTCAACCAGATGTTGAAGAAATTATTATAGAGGAAGATGACTATATTGATGAAGATGAGTATATCGATGATGAAAACTCTGAGGAAATAAGTTCTAAAAATGCAAATTCTGGACTGACAGAAGATCAAATTAAAGCTGCAGAGCTCTTAATGAGGGTTCAACGCGTTTTAATGTAACTAAAAATCAGGTGCGGATTTAAATATCATTCTTTCTTT
>CAZBKP010000166.1:0-3934 GCA_964492525.1 uncultured Cardiobacteriales bacterium | reverse complement strand
TCCAAAATGTAATGGTATTCTGATCACTCTCCGTTAGATGCAGTGCTTTCTCAAATTGATGAATTCTATTCGTGAATGGATTACCGCTCGGCTGAATAATTTTCTGAATCTCTGGAATGGTTGTTGTTTGACTCATGTAGGTTCTCCAAAAAGAATGAGCGCAAATATTGCGCCCATCTTTGATTTAATGTGTTGTTCTATTGTTAAGAGGCTTTTTTGTCATTGGCTTTGCCCATGACTTCGCGGTACCATTTAGGATGATGCGTTTTTGCCCAGTTTTCAGTCACAATTCCTTCCGTCATCGCGCGGACAGTTCCTCTAATCCAAATTGCAGCATATACATGAACGATGATACATGCGATTAAGATGAGTGCAGCCCATGCATGAAGGAGAATTGCGATTCTACGTGCATGAATTGAAAAGTGCTCGGCAATAAAAAGTGGGCTCTGCCACATCATTACTCCCGTTACAACCATGACTAGAAGTGAGCCCGCCATTGCCCAAAACATGACCTTTTGACCACCGTTATATTTACCGACATCGCCCACTTCCTTTCCAAGAAGCACTTCTTTTACAGAAAGAGCCCATTTAACATCCTCTTTATTCGGAATATTATTAGAAGCATAACGGAAAAACTGAACGGTAAATCCTATAAACATAACTATTCCGACAAAAGGGTGGATGATCCGTGCGGTTTTTAATGTACCAAAGACTTGCGATAACCATGAAAAAGAGGGATAGAAGAGCGCAAGTCCAGAAAGTGCCAATACAATAAAACAAACGGCAACGATCCAGTGATTAATGCGTTCTGATGCGGAGTAACGTTTAATGAGCTTATAATCTTTCATGATTATGCCTCCTTATCTGTTGTATCTGATGATTTTGGATGCTTTGGATCAATTATTTCTCGATCTTTATCCTTACTATCCGCATCATTTGGACCAATGGTAATAAAATGGAAGAAACCAAATAAGATCGATGCCGCAATTCCAAAGGTAGAGAGGGGCTTTAAGAAGCCTTTCCATAGCTTAGTCAGTGGGCTGATTTCAGGATCATTCGGTAGATTTGAATAAAGCTCTGGCTTATCAGCATGATGAAGGACATAGATAACATGAGTCCCCCCAACTTTTTGAGGGTTATAAACGCCTGCTTTTTTAAAGCCACGATTATTAAGTTCACTTACTCGCTCATCTGCGAACTGTAACATATCATTACGAGCACCAAAACGAATTGCCCCTGTTGGACATGTTTTAACACATGCAGGCTCTTGTCCGACCGCGACACGATCAGAGCATAAAGTACATTTATAGGCTTTACTATCTTTTTTGTTAATACGAGGAATATTGAATGGGCAGCCTGTAATACAGTATCCGCAACCGATACAATTTTCTTGGTGGAAATCGACAATTCCATTTTCATATTGCACGATCGCTCCGGGTGAAGGGCAGGCTTTTAAACAGCCAGGATCCTCGCAGTGCATACAGCCATCTTTACGAATCAGCCATTCAAGTTTACCGTTTTCTTCAACTTCATTAAAACGCATAACCGTCCATGAGTCAGCAGTAAGATCCGCAGGGTTATCATAAACGCCCACATTATGCCCAACAGTATCACGAATATCATTCCATTCAGAGCACGCAACTTGACAGGCTTTACAACCAATACATGAAGTGACATCAATTAATTTTGTCACTTCCATCGGTTTGCGCACACTAGGAGAAGGCGTAGAAGTAGCAGAGCGACGCTTAATATCTAATGATTGTAATGGCATTATTCGGCTCCTTGTACTTTTTCAATGTTGACGAGGAAAGTTTTAAACTCAGGTGTTTGAGTGTTGGCATCACCAACGGAAGGGGTGAGCGTATTTGCAATAAAACCTTGCTGCGTCAAGCCTTCATACCCCCAGTGAATCGGAATACCGATATGGTAGATGGTTTTGTCTCCCACGTTCAGCCCTTTAATACGTTTCGTCACCACTGCTTTCGCTTTGATATAACCACGCTTAGAGCTCACCTTGACGGTATCTCCATGTTTTATATCTTTCTCATTGGCAAGTGTTTCACTTATTTCAACAAATTGTTCAGGTTGAATGATTGCATTTAAAAGAGAGTGTTTTGTCCAATAATGGAAGTGCTCTGTTAAACGATAGGTTGTTCCTACATAAGGGAAATTATCATGCGTTCCTAACTGCTCACGATCATCGCTGAACATACGAACGGCAGGATTATTTAAAACATTAGGATACATTAAGTTCTTACCAATGGGGGATTCCATAGGTTCATAATGCGCAGGGAATGGGCCTTCCGCCATTTTATCAATTGCGAATAGGCGAGAAACTCCTTCAGGATTCATGATATATGGATTCATGCTAGAGCCTGGCGGTTCATCGGCTTTAAAGTCTGGAATATCATAGCCTTTCCAAGTTTTACCATCCCAGAAGAGAAGTGCACGATCTTTATCCCATGGATTACCATCACGATCGGCAGATGCACGATTGTAAATAATCCGACGATTTAAAGGCCAAGCCCATGCCCAACCGAGAGTATTTCCAAGGCCTGAAGGATCGCTATTATCGCGATTCGCCATTTGGTTCCCTTTTTCCGTCCATGAACCGCTATAGATCCAACATCCAGAAGAAGTCGATCCATCATCTCTTAGTTGTGCGAAACTTGAAACAAGTTCCCCTTTTTTAAGGATGATATTACCATTTGCATCTTTGATATCTTGTAATGCATAGCCATTTAGCTCTTTGGCAAGTTCATCAGGCGTTGGCTCTCCATCGATAGCATAATTCCAAGAGATATTGTTGATGGGTTCAGGATTAACGCCACCCTCATCTCGATATAATCTTCGGATTTCAGTCAATATACCCGAAAGTATATTTGCATCAGGAATAGCTTCTCCAGGTGCATCCGCAGCTTTCCAATGCCATTGTAACCATCGTCCTGAGTTCACGATAGCACCATCTTCTTCTGCAAAGCATGTTGTGGGTAATCGATAGACTGTTGTTTGGATATTTGCAGTATCAACGTTATTGGATTCACCATAATTTTTCCAGAACGTAGACGTTTCAGTAATTAATGGATCCATGACCACAAGATATTTTAATTTAGAAAGTGCTTCGACTGTTTTGTTCTTATTTGGGAAAGATGCAACAGGGTTAAATCCTTGGCAGAAATAACCATTCATTTTTCCTTGATGCATGGTTTCAAAAACTTGAAGAACATCGTATTGCTTATCCCATTTAGGAAGCCAATCAAATCCCCAGTCGTTTTCAGCAGTTGCATTTTCTCCCCAAAAAGCTTTCATCAAACTTACGAAAAACTTAGGCGTATTTCCCCAATAGTTTAACTGGTTAGGGCGATTTGCCTTTGGCGTGGATTGAGTGATGAAAGTTTTATAATCCTTTTGTTTTTCGCTTGGAAGGTTTAGATATCCAGGTAAGTTTGTCGATAATAGACCAAGATCTGTTAATCCTTGAATATTAGAGTGTCCACGAAGTGCATTGACGCCACCGCCAGGCATTCCGATATTTCCTAATATCAATTGAACCATTGCCATTGTGCGAATATTTTGTGAACCTATTGTATGCTGCGTCCAACCTAATGCATATAAGAAGGTTGCAACTTTATTTTTCTCAGCACATGTTCCAAGAATCTCACACACCTTGAGGAATTCATTCACAGGGGTGCCTGTAATGGAGCTTACTAATTCAGGCGTATAAGATGAGTAATGATCTTTCATCAAATTCCATACACAACGTGGATCTTGGAGCGTAGGATCGACTAAAGCCTCTCCTTTATCATCAAACTTATAGTTCCATGAGGATTTATCGGTATAGGCATTCTTTTCCGCATCCCATCCTGAGAATAAACCTTCAGAGAAATCATAACTGTCGCTTACGATAAAGCTTGCATTGGTATACTCTTTTACA
>CAZBKP010000165.1:0-3993 GCA_964492525.1 uncultured Cardiobacteriales bacterium | reverse complement strand
CGCTTTTGCAACCTCAGGGATTAAAGGCCCTGAATTTCCGATACATGCCGTACATCCATATCCTGTTAGATAGAATCCAATTTTTTCTAGATATTCAGTTAAACCTGCTTTCTCTAAATATTCACTTGCAACTTTAGAACCAGGGGCAATAGAGGTTTTCACCCAAGGTTTACGTGTTAAACCGAGCTGTGCTGCTTTTTTTGCCACAAGCCCTGCTGCCATCATTACACTTGGATTAGAAGTATTTGTACATGATGTAATCGCTGCAAAAACAACATCTCCATGATGGAGCGTTTCTGTCTTATGCTCTAAAACAACCTCAACTGAGAGATCGGCTTGAGTGCTATTCTTTTCGATAAAAGAGCGACTCGATGAAGGAAGCGTCGGAAGTGTCACACGATCTTGTGGGCGACTTGGGCCTGCGATACTTGTTTCTATTGTATCTAAATCAATTTCAACAATATCTGTAAATACGGGTTCATCCCCTTGATTACGCCATAATCCTTGAGCTTTTGCATATGCTTCAATCAATTCAACGGTTTCATTTGACCGCCCTGTTAAACGCATATAGTCTAGGGTAATATCATCTACGGGGAAAAATCCTACCGTTGCGCCATATTCAGGCACCATGTTTGAGAGAGTTGCACGATCAGGAAGTGATAATTCCGCTAAGCCATCCCCAAAATATTCGACGAACTTACCTACGACGCCTTTCTTACGAAGGGTTTCAACAATCGTTAAAACAAGATCCGTTGCGGTCACATGATTACGCAATTTCCCTGTCAACTTAACGCCAATCACCTCAGGAATTAACATTGAAATCGGTTGACCTAAAAGCGCAGCTTCAGATTCAATTCCACCTACACCCCAACCGAGCACAGATAATCCATTCACCATAGGAGTATGAGAATCTGTCCCTACACATGTATCAGGAATAACCCACGTTTCATGCTCAACTTTAGAAACCCATGCAGTTTTTGCTAAAAACTCTAAGTTAACTTGATGACAAATTCCCGTTCCAGGAGGAACCACTCCAAAATTGTTAAATGCTTTTTGCGCCCAACGCAGCAGCTCGTAACGCTCAACGTTGCGATCCATTTCAAGGGCGACATTTTCCTCAAACGCATCCTCTGTACCAAAGTGATCAATCATAACGGAATGGTCAATCACTAAGTCAACAGGAGAAATCGGATTGATACTACTCGCCTTTTCCCCTGAATTTACCATAGCTTCGCGCATTGCTGCCAAATCAACAACGGCAGCTACTCCTGTAAAATCTTGCATCAAAACGCGTGCCGGACGATATTGAATTTCTCGGTCTGATCGACGATTTTTAAGCCAATCTCGAATCGATTCAATATCCGATAAATTGACGGTCTTATTATCTTCATAACGGAGTAAGTTTTCTAAAAGAACTTTCATTGATTTGGGTAGTTTTGAAAGCTCTCCCAATGTTTTTTCCGCTAAAGGAATTGAGTGATACAGATAGGTATTCTTACCAACTTTAAGCTCAGCCTTACTCTTCAGGCTATCAATTTTGCTCATACATCCCCTTTATTATTAAGTATCTCAATAGGCAATGTTCCCATATTATCTCAATCGTCATATTGAACACAATCTTTTATCACACTGATCAGCAATATTAATATGACAATGTTAAATTAAATAGTAATAATGAAAAAATTAATAACTTTTGAGGAGAAATTATGGCTATTGAACAATTAAAATTACTTCTTCCTGACTATGCAGAGGATATGAAGAATAACCTTAGCCTTGTCATGGAAGGAAACAACACACTGACACAAAAACAAATTGCAATTATTGCCTATGCATGTGCCCTAACTGCACGCTCTAAAACTGTTATTCAGCATATTTCCGAGTTTGCGAGTACTCTTTTAAATGAGAATGAATTTAAAGGTGCTAGTGTTGCATTTAGTATCATGAGCATGAATAACACTTATTACCGTTTTGTACATCTATCAAGCAACCCTGAATACTTAAAATTACACCCAAAACTTCAAATGAGTAGTATGAAAACACCTGGAATAGAATTAGTTGATTTTGAACTTGCCTCATTGGCAGTATCAACTATAAATGGTTGTGGAATGTGCATTGATATTCATGAAAAGAAACTAAAATCACTCAACATATCTACAGCATCAATACTATCCGCAATTAGAATTGCTGCGGTTTTATATTCCATTAGTGCTACATTAAATTAAATAAAAAAGCCTATTCAAAAGAATAGGCTTCTTAAAAAAATAATTAATTATTTCTTTTCTTGCATTTTTGCTTGAATCTTTTGACCAACCTTCATACCCCATTTTTGGGCAACTGGTTGAGTATCTTGCATAATTTGTGGCATTTTTTCTACAAGCTTCTTACCTGCGGGAGAATCATAGAATGTAATAATCTCTTTAATTTCTGCTTCATTAAAGTTCTTTTGATAAACAGGAACTAACTCTGTAATCAACTCATCAACTTTAATCTCATCTTTGATAGATTTAATAACATCTTCTGGAAGCCCCATTTGCTTAAATTGCGCTGTCATTTGGTCAATCATCATATTTCCCATAGCAGCACCACCTGTTTTAGAGATTAACTCTTTAACACTTGCTTCACTTGCATCTTGTGAGAATGCAATTGGAGAGACCAAAAGCGCAGAACCTAGACAAAGAGACAACAATACTTTTTTCATACTATTTCCTTTAAGTTGTAATTAATAAAGAGTGATAGATTATCAAATTTTCATTCAGAATAAAAAAGTTTTACAATTTATTTACGTTATCTTATTGCAATTTATTCAACAAAATATTTAATTATTCACTACAGCCATATCTTTTTTAGATGTTTTGCTTAATTTTGGATTTAACACTAATTTTAGGGCAACATAAAGCATAAATGCAGATGATGCACTAATCAACCATGAGTAGTTTTTGAACGATTCTAGTGCAGGAATGAATTGACTCAGAATAGGAAGAATTATAGCTGCAACTGTCGCAATATAAGCTGAAATATTTACATTTCGATAAAATGCGTGCGGATCACTTTCATTTATCGACTCTTTAATGACTTTAATTTTTCGATCAAAATATAATTTATCTAAATCAATATGTTGCTTATCAAAAACATAAAATTGTGCAAGCATAACACCTGCAACAGGCCCTAAAATTGCCCCTATCACATTTAGAAAGAGAATAATTCCTTGAGAATCTTGTGCCATTTTCCACGGCATAATAGCAAACGCAGCTACCGATGCTAAAATAACACTTGTTTTAAAATTCAAATATTTAGGTAAAAGCGCGGTTAACTCGAATCCTGCAGGAACGATATTTCCAGTAACATTTGTTGAAATAGCTGTCATCAAAAGAACGCATGAACACATGATAATAAGAGGAGTTGAAGACCATGACTCAACAATATCCAGAATATTAAATTGCTGAATGCCCGCCTCAATTGAGCCTCCTATAATAATGATCACACCTGCGATCGCAAATATAAGATAACCTACTATCATACTAAAAGTCTGACCAACAGATTGTGCTTTAGTACTTACTGCATTTTGAGTAAAATCAGACACGCTTGTTCCTGGTGCAGACCATACTGAAATAATTGAATTAATAACAATAAAATAGATTGCAATCGCCGAAGGAGTTTGAATAGTTGAATCGACCACAGGTTTATAATTAAGGATATTCGTAAACCCACCACTTACATTTAGCGCCCAAATTGCCATTCCTCCAAAAACTAAATAAATTAGGGGATTTAATATCGCTGTAAATTTGTTAAGAACATTTGACCCAGCTAGACCAATGGCAATATTCAAAAACCAAAAAAGGATAAAGGCGATTAAACCAGGCAATGATATCCCTAGAATTATCATTCCATTTCCTAAATTAAGAAACTCGGGAAACATCTTAGATATAATTATTAATAATGCAACTGAGCCATAAAATACATTAAGTCCGTACCAAGCAATTGCAGCTGCAATTC
>CAZBKP010000164.1:0-4029 GCA_964492525.1 uncultured Cardiobacteriales bacterium | reverse complement strand
AACGATGAAAGCGAGCGGAAAAATGTCGATCGAGCAGGCGGCGATTCTTACGGCACTTAATCTTGCGGATGAATTATTGCAATCAGAAACTGCATTAAAAAATTTAAGAACGGGTTGGGTAGATCGGCTTGATGAGTTAAGTAAATCAATTGATAGTGCACTTCAGAAAGGATAGTCTATGATTTTAGATCCTCGAATCGAAGCCAGTACGTTATTTGTTACTGAATTACAGCTTTGCAATGTGTATCTCCAAAATGAAGTTCGATTTCCTTGGGTTGTACTCGTTCCAAAAGTCGAGGATGCAAAAGAAATTATTGATCTTGGAGAGGAAAATCAAAAACAATTAATGAGTGAAATAGCTTTTGTCTCTCATGTGATGAAGCAAATTTTTGTGCCTGATAAGCTCAATATTGGCGCGCTTGGGAATATTGTAAGTCAACTTCATGTGCATGTGATTGCGCGCTATACAGATGACCTTGCATGGCCAGGACCTGTTTGGGGATGTTTTGATGAGTCTGCACCCTATTCTAGAGATGTCGCCTCAAGGCGAGTTGATCAGCTTGCTAAACTTCTTACACTATAACAATGATGAGCTTTGCAAAATGGATTACAAATACCATTTGGGAGTCTGATCGCTATTATCCACTCAAGCACGTCTTAAGGATTATTTGGCGACTGGTCGAATGTATTTTAGAAGATGGCTTTCGCGAGCGCGCTCAAGCGCTCTCTTATACGACGATTTTATCGATCGTTCCTTTTTTTGCAGTGAGCTTTTCAGTCCTTAAAAGTTTTAATGTTCATCAGTCGCTTGTCCCAGTGATTCAATCTGCATTTGATACATTTGCAGGGGATAATAATGAGTATGCGAAAGTGTTCATTGAATTTGTGAATAATGTGCAAGTGGGGGTTTTGGGAGCGACAGGATTTGTTGTGCTTTTTTATACTGCGGTAAATTTGATTAGCACAATTGAAGGCGCATTTAATCGAATATGGCACTTGGAAAAAGGGCGGAAATTCTTACAAAGAGTCTCAAATTATTTGGTTGTCATTCTAGTAGGTCCGGTATTGCTTTTTGCCATGATCTCCTTTTTTTCAGGCTCTTTGATCACGCAGTTTTTTTATAAAGATTTTTCAGCACAGGTGCATGAGCTCATTGGGCGTGGCTTTACACTCACTGTGCTTACCATTATTATTGGGATCGCCTATCTCTTTATTACGAATACAAAAGTGAAGTTTATTCCTGCTTTGGTAGGGGCTTTTTTTGCGGCGATATTATGGCATTTGTCGGGTGTAATCTTTACCCGTTTTATCGCATCTTCGGCACAATATTCAGGGATTTATTCTAGTTTTGCTGGGGTTATTCTCTTCTTGTTATGGATGTATTTTACATGGTTGATTATTCTAGTCGGCAATCAACTTGCTTATCTTGTGCAGTTCCCTGAGCGATTGAAAGAGTCACTCTTTGAGTCGCCTCCTGCCAAAACAATGACACTAATGGTGACGCTGGAAACGCGAGATGAATATGCAGAAGATTGGATTGTAAAAAGAGTTAAAGCAAAGTTAAAGGATTCGGAAAATGGTGGATAAACCCTTCTGGGAAAAACCTCTTGAGTCTCTCTCAGATGAAGAGTGGGAAGCACTGTGTGATGGTTGTGGTCAATGCTGTTTAAATAAACTTGAGGATGCCAATACGGGTAAGATTTATAACACACGTGTTGCCTGTGATCTTTTGAATCTTTCAACGTATCAATGTAGCAATTATTGCAATAGACGAAAGTTTGTTCCTGATTGTATTAAGCTTACGTATGAAATGATCAAAGAGATTGAGTGGCTTCCTAAAACCTGTGCCTACATGCTTCGTTTTCATAACGAGCCTTTGCCAAAGTGGCATCCACTTCTCTCAAATGATCCGACGTCGGTCGCTTCTGCGATTCAGCTTGATAAGTTTAAGCTCGTTCATGATAGAGAGACACGAAAGAGTCTTCAGTACTATATTATTCCAGGAGAATTAGGACATGAGTAAGTTAACGCACTTTGATGAGAAAGGGCAAGCGCACATGGTAGATGTGGCTGAGAAACAGATTACAAAACGGATTGCGATTGCTCATGGATTGATTACAATGAGCCCGGATGCTTTTAATCAGCTCGTATCAGGGACTTCTAAAAAAGGAGATGTATTGGGGATTGCGAGAATTTCTGCGATCCAAGCAACTAAACAAACGTCTCACTTGATTCCTTTGTGTCATCCCTTAGGGTTAACCCATGTGTCTGTTGATTTTGTCATCGACTCAGAACATTCCTCTGTGGAAATCGTAGTGAAAACCGAAACAGAAGGGAAAACAGGCGTTGAAATGGAGGCTCTTACAGGTGTATCTGTAGGGTTATTGACAATTTATGATATGTTAAAAGCGGTCGATAAGTCGATGGTGATTGAAAATATCAGTCTGTTAGAGAAACAAGGTGGAAAAAGTGGTCACTTTATTCGTGCATAATTGCAAAGTACTTTGACAAAAAATAGGACAAGGATTAGAATAACGATCTTTTTAAGAAATAAAAATGGATTTGTCTGAGTGAATTATCGCGAATTCCCAATTTGGAAATCAATACACGAAGGACGTTTTTATAAAGAGTCGTTGCCCGCATCGATCTTTACACGTCTAGGTGGGGCGGTTGAGAATGTGCTAAGTCCCGTCACTTTTTCCTTAAGGGGAGAGGTTGATAATGTGCAAGGACAAAAGACATTAATAGGTGATCTTGAGGTGGAGTTGTCATTAGTTTGTCAGCGTTGTCTTGAGCCCTATACAAAGGTATTTAATTTGCCACTTTACTGGATTCCCATTCGCAAAGAGAGCGATCAGGAGAAAGTAGGGGATGTTGAAAATATTCTATTAATCCCTGAGGAGACAACGGATTTATTAGAATTATTAGAAGATGAGATTTTGCTTGCACTTCCTTTGGTTCCAAAACATGGGGAAACTCAGGATTGTTCAGGAAGAGTGATTTTAGAAGCATTGGCGCCTCAAGAAGAAGAGGTTCGTCAACCGTTTGCTGAATTGGCAGAATTGTTTAAGAAATAGTAGTTATTGTTTTATATTAGAGGGTTTTATCATGGCTGTTCAAAAATCGAAAGTTACACGTTCAAAGCGTAATATGCGTCGTGCTCATGACTTTTTAACAAGTGCACAATTGAGTGTAGATGCAACAAGTGGTGAATTACATCGTCGTCATCATATTACAGCAAACGGTTTTTACCGTGGACGTCAAGTATTGAATTTAAATAAAGCTGTTCCAAGCGTAGAGTAATCTACACTCCAACAGTGTTATTGATAAAACCTGCGCTTTTTCGATTGCGTAGGTTTTTTTATGTATTATTCTGAAAAATGAATTAGAACAATGTCACAGCAAGAAAAAATAACCATAGCAATCGATGTTATGAGTGGAGATCATGGCATCTCAGAGTTGATTCCTGCCATTATTGGTGCGCTTGAAAGTAATGAAAACTTGTCTATCATTGCAGTGGGGCAGGAAGATGCTATTAAAGCACATCTTTCCAAAACAGCTTTTGCTCAATCAGAAAGACTACGGATCTATAACGCAACAGAAATCGTGGCAATGGATGAATCTCCACAAAGTGCGTTAAAGAATAAAAAAGATTCATCCATGAGAATTGCAATAAACCTTGTTAAAGATGGGGTTGCAAATGCTTGTGTTTCTGCTGGAAATACAGGTGCACTTATGGCAACCGCTAGATTTGTATTGAAAATGATGCCCGGGATTGATCGGCCTGCTATCTGTACAGCATTGCCTTCATTATCTGCTAAGTATGGCCATGTTCATATGTTGGATCTTGGCGCAAATGTTGATTTGGAGCCTCTACATTTAGAACAATTTGCTATTATGGGTGCATCTGTTGCTGCTGCAATTGATAATAATGCTTCTCCTAAAATAGGGCTACTCAATATCGGATCGGAGGCAATTAAAGGAAATGAGCTTGTTAAAGAGTCTGCTCAACGAATCGAAAGGCTAGGG
>CAZBKP010000163.1:0-4041 GCA_964492525.1 uncultured Cardiobacteriales bacterium | reverse complement strand
GAGCAAGGAATTCAGAAAGTGTCAGCATAAAAGATCCTTTTATAAGGTAGAGAGGATTATTTTACACAAGTTTTCACTCTAATAAAAAAGCCTCGTCATTATTAAATGACGAGGCAACTCCTACAAATAGACGACGTTATAATTATAAATGTATTAGAAATAATTTTTCTTATGGAAGATCCAAGCAACGAGCGCACTTGAAGCAATCATCACAATAATTAATACCGTAAATGCCATCGGCTCTTCTTGGTAAGGTAACGGTACGTTCATTCCATAAATACTTGCGATCAGTGTTGGGATCGAAAGCACAATCGTGACCGCGGTTAATAATTTAACAATATGGCTCACATTGTTCTGAATGATATTTCCATAAGCATCCATCACGTTATTTGAGTTTAATTGATTAATCTCGACAACAGCATAGGCTTGCTCGAGCTCAACCACCATATCTGTAAAAATATCCTGATCATCTTTATGCATTTCTAATGCACGATCCTGCTCAATTTTGCGCACCGTGTGAAGCATTTGCTTCAATGAAGTTGCCATATAAAGCAAGCTCTCATTGAGATATAAAAGCGTATAAAGCTCAGGATTACGGTACGAGCGAGCAAGCTCATTTTCCGCTTCTGTGATCTCTTTTTCGATTTGATGCGTCAACTCAATATATTGTATCGCGGCACTATGGAGAATCGTAAGCGTATTTTTTGTATGATGCGAAATTCCTAACGCAAGATTCGCTTCTCTAAAGAACTCTGCGGTAAATGGCGTTTCTTCTCTACAAACCGTAATCAAATGAGTGCCTGTTAAGATGATCGCAAAAGGAAGCGTGGTATATTTAATATTAACCGCACTACTTTCCACTGTTTTATCATCATAAGGAAGATGGATAATCAATAATTGATGTGTACCTTCTTCTTCAAGTTTAGGACGCACATTGGTATCGGTTGCCTCTTTTAGAAAATAGCTAGGGAGATGTAACTCTTGGGTTAGTTTATTGATCTCTTCCTGCGTAGGGTTAATCAATTCAATCCAGTTATTCTCTGTTAATGTACTGACGGCTCTTAAATCGTTGCCTGCATTGCGGCTATATATATTCATCATAATAATTTCTCTTTAATTTCTAAGTGTGAATTGTAAAAATGGGATTACATGCGCAAATATTTTTTCTTATAAAAGACCAGTGAGAGCACAAAGCAGATCACCACAATTCCAATCCCTACTACTGTTGTCACTAAATAATCTTCTTCTCCTTTAAGACCTGTTTGGATATTGGGCATATCCACGTTCATAGAGAAAATACTACCAATCATGGTTGGGATAATCATGACAATGGCTAGTGTTGTTAACATTTTCAAAACGGTATTTAAGTTGTTATGAATAATCGTTGCATACGCATCCATTAGGTTACTCAAGCTTTCACGTCTCATTTCGATCACTTCTGCAGATTGCTCAAGATCTACAAGAATAGATTGTAAGCGTTTGCGCTCATCGTCATGAATCTTAAAGGCATCGCCTGCGGCAATGCGCTTATAAAGAATCGACATTGCACTCAATGCAGTTGAGAAGAATACCAAGCTTTTATTTAAATTAATCAGAGCAAATAGCTCGGTATTTTTATACGAAATACGAAGCTCTTTTTGAAGTGCCGTTACTTGTGAATTAACAAGTGCGAGATAATCTTCATAAGACTCAGAAACCGCTTTAAATAGCAGTAAAGAGATGCGTGTTTTCATATAGCTATTAAATTCGCCATAGACTCCAGAAATAACATCATTGACAATGGGAAGCTCTTGACGGCTTACGATCACAATATGATCTTGTGCGTGGATAATGCCCATAGGAACAGTTTTATATGGTGCCGATTTTAAATCTTTAATGCCATCAGCTTCTGCAGGCACATTTAAAATCATTAAGAAGCCATTTTCAGCACGCTCAATACGAGGTCTTTCATTTGCATCTAATAGATCTGTGAAGAAATCCATAGGAAGTGCCAATGTATTTGACATAAACTCAATCTCTTCTTGAGTGGGATTGACCATGTTGATAAGCGCGTTGTGCTCGATTTTATCGATTTGAACTAATGTACCATCAGTCGCATTTTTATATACTGTAATCATTTTATGTTGTCCTCACTAAATATAACGACGAATTTTGAAGAAAGCAATTGTGATGACCGTGATCACAAACGCAATGCCAGCGAGCGCTGCAAGCGCATAAGGCTCATCTTGGAACGGTAACGGTGTATTCATTCCGTAGATCCCTGCGATCGCAGAAGGAATCGCGGCGATCGTGACAAATACCGTTAAATACTGAACCGCTAAACTCAAGTTATTCTCAATGGCGGCCGAATAAGCATCCATGAGATTTCTGAGATTTGCGTTATAAATTTCAGCCCGTTTTTTAAGTTGTAATGTTTCGATAATGATATCGCTTAGCTTCATCTCTAAAACATGATCACTTGCGAACAGCTTCCGTGTTGAAACTTCATTTAAAATCGCTTCGTTATGTTTGAAAGAACGAATAAAACCTAAATAACTTTTATTATTATTTAATAATTCAAATACTTGCTTGTTTGAAATAGATACCTGAAGGCGACTTTCTACTTCGTCTACCGCAACATCCACATGATTCAATGCATTGCCAAATGTCGCATTCATCACTTCAAAAATGTGAAAGACGAATCCCGCCATTCCTGCATCATTTGAGGTGCGTTGATTCGTATGTTGCAATTCATCAAACATAGGATGATGCTCCTTGCTTAATGTAATTAATACATTATTAATCACAATAAAAGTGAGTTTCATCACATCGAATGGAACCTCTTTTTTTGTTGTATTTTGCAAGGGAACATCCATCACAAATGCAAATAGATCGCCACAACGCTCAATAACGGTGCTAGTACGATTGGATTGATGCATATTAAGCATTGCAAAAGGAATCGCATAATCCTTTGCAATACGTTCTAGCTCATGATGGCTAGGATCGATAAGTTGAATCCATGTGATGGGCGGAATAGATCCCCGATTCAAATTATCATTTGCTTGTATGTCTCTTGTTTTAAGCATAGATAACCTCTGTAATAACGATACGAAAAAAAATGCGCCTCTAACGAATTAGAGGCGCATGCGAATATTTTTCAAATATCGATACACACATAAATTTTACCTATGCACTATAAAAAACGCGCACAAACAAAACTTATCCCCCTCAATTCGTTGAGTTTTAGCACTGTACGGCATAAGTGTGAATACCTTCACTAGCTACGTTATAGACCACCTTAATTCGATAGTCTCTGTTCAAACCCGTTGGCGTCTTTGGACGTTTCTGGGCAGTAGCGTGTCTCCGTACAGGAGCCTCACCTAACGAGGTTAGATTTGCAATTTGGAGCGAATTATAACGCAAAAAAAATATATAGCAATCTTGCTTGGATTGATGTGGTTGAAGTTTCTTGTATTTTAAGAATTAAAAGTACACCTTGAGTGTGTCGAATATTTAGTTGCTATCTTCATCATTTTTAATAACTCTTTAGGAGTTAAGAGGCAAAAAAGAAGAGAGGTTATTAGAAGAAGATGTCTTAATACCACACATTATTGTTCGAAAAGTTCTTTGAATAAATTAGTACCACCAAGGGTAATGGTAAAGATCATTATCCCATCTGTGTCGGAAATTAAGGTGATCTCTTTGTTGCCAAATGCGGTAATCCTCTGCTGCAACAGAGAGCATTTTGATTTGCTCATTTCCAATCGTAACTGTTTTAACATCAATGACTTTGCCGAGAACAGCGAGGCGATCCCCTGGACGAATATAGTAGAAATCTGGGCTATCTTTGCCAATAAACGTGACAAGAATCCGTTCATTAAAAATATTCGTGCCTTGTTCAGGATAGCCTTGCGCATTTAAGGTGCGTTTAACAAGTTCGATTTGTCTTTTGGTTCTATCAAATGCAGAAATATGCCCGCCTACATAGACAATTTTTCCTTGAGCTTCTTTTTCGTGGAGATTGATAACATCCTCATAGCGAAGTGCTTTACGTCCTTTATT
>CAZBKP010000162.1:0-4073 GCA_964492525.1 uncultured Cardiobacteriales bacterium | reverse complement strand
TTTACCCCTCACCTTCTCCCTATTAATCGTGGAATTCTCTCTACGATCTATTTGGATGCGGCGCAACCCATTACAGAAGCGGAAGTGTATCAAACGTATATTGAGTTCTATAAAGATGAGCAGTTTGTCAGAATGACCAAAACGCTCCCCCAGATCTCTCATGTTAAAAATAGTAATTTATGTGAAATTGGGATTCGTGTAGATGAAAAGCATCAGAGAATTATTGTCGTTTCTGTGATCGACAACCTAATCAAAGGGGCTAGCGGTCAAGCAGTTCAGTCGATGAATATTATGTTCGATCTTCCTGAAGGCACAGGAATTGAGCAACTATCTATGTATATTTAATTAAAGGAATTTTATGCAACAACTTAAACTTGCGATCTCAGGCGCACAGATCTTATTTGTCGCCTTCGGAGCAATGGTTCTTGTTCCTCTTCTTACGGGATTAAATCCTGCATTGGCACTTTTAGGCGCGGGAATTGGAACGCTTCTTTTCCAAATTGTGACAAAACGGAAAGTGCCCATTTTCTTAGGCTCATCTTTTGCATTCATCGCGCCCATTATCTATGCAATGCAAGAGTGGGGATTACCAAGCACTATGTTTGGGCTCTTTGCTGCGGGATTTATGTATTTTGTCTTTGCACTCTTAATTCGTCTTTATGGCGTAAATAGTGTTCATCGCTTACTTCCTCCTGTAGTGATTGGACCTGTCATCATGGTGATTGGGCTCTCTGTTGCCGTGGTGGCGAGCCAAATGGCAATGGGGCAATCAGGAAATCAGCAAATTATTAACTATAATCACTCGTTGCTACTGTCAGGATTTACCTTTGCAGTTACCGTCATTGTGACGGTGTTTGGCTCTAAGATGATGAAGCTTATCCCGATCTTAATTGGTGTTGTAAGTGGTTATATCGTTGCCTTAATTTTTGGCATGGTTGATACCGCAGCAATTGCGGAGGCACCTTGGTTTGTCATTCCTCATTTCGAAACGCCAAAAGTTAACTGGCATGCGGCACTTTTCATGCTTCCTGTTGCGATTGCGCCCACGATTGAGCATATTGGCGGGATTATGGCGATCGGCAAAGTTACAGGGCAAGATTATATTAAATCTCCGGGATTGGATAAAACCTTAGCAGGTGATGGACTTGGCGTGTGTGTTGCAGGCTTAATTGGCGGACCTCCTGTCACAACTTACGGAGAAGTAACAGGGGCCGTCATGATTACAAAGAACAGTAATCCTAAAATTATGACCTATGCCGCTTTATTCGCGATCATCATGGCATTTTTTGGTAAATTCAATGCATTTTTAGCCTCGATTCCACTTCCTGTAATGGGCGGAATTATGGTGCTTTTATTCGGTACGATTGCCTCTCTCGGGTTAAAAACATTGATCGATGCGAAAGTTGATTTAATGCAACCTAAAAATCTTGTCATTGTGAGTAGCGTCCTCACCATTGGTGTCGGAGGGATGCTCGTTAAGGTCGGGAGTTTTAGCTTTGCAGGCGTTGGACTTTGTTCAATTATTGCGATTTTCTTGAATCTCGTCATTCCCGATCCTAAGAATGCGACGGAATCGGTCTAATGTTCTTAGCACCGCATTCGGGCTAGACATAAAGGCATCATCGCCCTCAATTAAGAAGACTTTCTTATTTTTGAGGGCATTCACAGATTGTAAAAGTTGCCAATCAGGCATAAAAGGGGTGACTTGGTTCGCCCCTTTTTTATCAGCACTATTGAGAATAATGACCACATCAGGATTCATCATCAAGATCGCTTCTTGAGAGAGTGTCACCGCATTCAAAGTGCCCTCATAGCTATTTTTAGCGCCTAGCACGGCTAACATTTCACTATGGAAACTTTTTCCTGCAGCATAAATCGGGGGCTTCACTCGTATATCTTCAGCATCACCATAAAAGATCAGTACGCTTTGTGACGTTGGATCAGCAACCTTTTGCATCGTGATAGACTCTTTAAACTGATCAATAAAATGTGCTGTTGACTCTTGAATCCCGCAAACGTCACTGATTGATTTCATAGAGGCAATAATCGCGTCCATAGAGTCAAAATCAAGTTCTTGATGGGGAAGATTAAGTTGCTCCAGTCGCCTTATTTGTGAACTTTTTCGATTTAACTGAGCAAAGATCATTGTGGGCTTTAATGTAATCATTTTTTCATAATTGGGATCAAGCATTCCTCCGATATCGGCATGGGGATGCAGAGGATCTCGGATGTCATACCGAGTTCCTCCAATAATATAATGATTTAGCCCTAAATCGCGAAGTGTTTCCGTTACCGTCGGAGAGATCGCAATGATACGCTCACAACTAGGGGCAACAGGAGATGCATAACTCACATTACAAAATAGGAATAGAAGAATTCCAATCCAAGAAGATTTCACAGGGATCGTCTCCTAAAATTTAACCGTTAAGCCAATATAGCCTGCGATCCGTTTCTGACCATAACCATACACTGTTGTGTATTGTTTATCGAGTAAATTATCAATTCGACCTGTTAACGAGACTGTATCATTAATCTGGTAGCTTGTGACAACATTCACAAGCCAGAAAGGTTTCATTTTTTCAGAAGGTTTTCCCCAACTTTTATTATCCATAAATGAGCCATGATAACTACCCTCAACATAGAAATTGGTTCTCTCATTTGGTTTGATATTTACATGAATACCAACCATATGATGAGGTCTACGATCCAATCGCTGTTTGCTAGAATACGTTAACTTTGTGAGCACATTTTCTCTTTCAACTTGCTCTTTCGCATCAAGATAGGTGTAGTTCATACCAAATGACCAAACTGAATTAAGAGTGGTCTCAGTTGAGAATTCCCATCCTTTCGTTTCTACGCGTCCCCGATTAATATACCTACTCGTAGCACTATCAAAATCGACCTTATCTTTAAATTTCTGATTAAAATAGGTTAATGATACTTCAGTGGATCGATATGGGTACAGTACAATCCCTATATCATAACCCCGACTTCTTTCAGCATTTAATGAGGCATCACCATACGTAGGCTCATAGAGTTGATATAAAGAAGGAGCTTTAAAACCCGTTCCGTAACTTCCTTTTACACTGATATAATCGTTTATATTATATCTAGATGTTAGTCGGTACGTTAATTTGCTTCCAAATGTAGAGTGATCATCATATCTCACACCAATCGTATTAAAAAATTTATCATAGAAGTCAAAGTGTTGATCTATATAGACACTATTTAAGGTTATTCGATGTTTAGGTAATTTAGATTCTATTGTATAGGCATACTCATCAAATCCCGATTTAGAAAAATAGTATGTAGAGGCCTGTTCTCTTGCACTTGAAACTCCAAAAAGTGTTTTAAAGTTGGGATGAAGCGCTAAAACATTTCGCCATGAAATTGTGTCAATTCTCCCATGATAACCTGCACGTTCATATGTTTCACTAATATAAGGAAGTGAAACACCTACAGATTGCATCCAATATGGAATATTAATCCCATCTGGGTCATTATAGTTACGTCTTCGAGTATTGCTAACATCGTAGATCAGTGAGCTTTCCCACTTTTCGTCCAATAAAATTGCATTTATTGCAAATCGCCCAACCCATTGTGTTGTTTTTTGGTATAGATATTTATCATCTCCCCCTTCACCTGCAAAGGCATCATAATCATTACGATAGCGATTATAACGAAGCATAACATCAAAATTTAGAAAATCTGTCGGTGCATAATTTACATGAATTGCGCCATTGCGACTTTTAAATCGATCGGCTTCCATATTCCCCATTTTTACATCAGCTGAAGAAATTCCCCTTTCTTGTTCTAGTCCTAATGCGACAGAATATTGCCATTGATCAGTCATGCCTTGAGTTTGAAAACTCGTTTTAATATGGTCGTATCGACCGCCTTCAATTTTCAAGATTGTTTCTTGTTTCCCACCTTGCTTGGTAAAGATCTGAATCACCCCTCCCATTGCATTTGAGCCATACAAGGTACTCTGAGGACCTTTGAGAACCTCAATTCGATCAATATTTAAAAGATTAAATCCAGAAAAATTAAACCCTCTGCCCGAATCAGCAGGA
>CAZBKP010000161.1:0-4135 GCA_964492525.1 uncultured Cardiobacteriales bacterium | reverse complement strand
GCTCAGTTAAAAATTGAGAAGGCTTATTCGTTACGATCGCAAGTTGATGCCCTTCTTTTAATAACTGATCAAGCGTCTCTTTAACATTAGGATAAAATTGGCTTCCCTCCACCATTACTTTCTCATAAGCAACACTGAATCGCTTGTATGCATCATCGACCGCCTTTTCATCACTCGGAGCACTTGACCAAATCAATGCCCGCTCTACAAGTTGTTTCGCACCATTTCCGATCCATATCGATACATTTTCCTCGCCTGCTTTTGGGAGCCCGAGTTCTTCCAGCATTTCGTCAATTGCTGCTGCAATTCCGACCACACTATTAATCAATGTGCCATCAAGATCAAATGCGACTGCTCTAAATCGTGCCATTTTCAACCCCCTATTTTTTGACCAAAAGCGCCATAGATTCGACATGTGCCGTATGAGGAAACATATCCATCACGCCCACTTTAATAAGCTCATAATTATACTTCATCAATTCAGCGATATCTCTTGCTAATGTGGCAGGATGACAAGAAACATACAATATCCGTTTCGGTGCAAGTTTACCGAGATATGGCATCATCTCAAGCGCTCCTGAGCGAGGGGGATCGACCAAGATTGCATCATAGGTATTTTGCATCCAATCAGCATTATCTTGATTCTGCGTTAAATCCGTACAGTAGAATTCAACATTATGTAAATCATTTCTATCCGCATTTTTAGCCGCCCACTCTGTGAGACTGTTATCGCCTTCTACACCGATAACAGTTTTAGCCTCGAGCGCTAAGGCAAGGGTAAAATTCCCTAAACCACAGAACAAATCTAAAACACTTTCATCTTTTTTTAGATTTAGAAATTCAAGTGCCTGTTTAACCATTTTTTGATTGATTTTGGGATTCACTTGCGTGAAGTGCGAAGGCTTAAATGCAAGCGTTAATCGGTCCAATAAACGATAATTCAAAAGGTCATCACGATCTTCTTCCTCGCTTAGAAGATAAGTGGTTGATTCATTACCAGGTTGAATATAAATAAGAGCATTATGCGCTCTTCCAAAATCCTTAAGGTGCGCGATATCACTCTCATTAAGATCAGCTAATACTCTAAAATTAAGAGCGGTATGATTCGCCCCCACCGCAACTTCGACTTGAGGGATTTGAGAAATAACAGAAAGAGCCTTAACCAACTCCGAAAGTGGCCTAATTAAATGAGATACATGCGCTTCTAAAACAGGGCAGGAATCCATTTCTACAATAAAAGGGGCAAATTTTTCCCGAAATCCAACAAGAACCTTTTCCTTTTTCGCAACATATTTAACACCCAATCTTGCTTTGTAACGATAATGTTCCGTTTCAGCAGTTAATGGGGGAAATTGCGACTCTATAGGCCAATCCAACCCCGCTTGTTTTTTAAGATTAATACTCAGCTGTTTGGCTTTAAAATAGATTTGTTTTTTAGGGTCAAGATGCTGCAGTGAACAGCCTCCACATACGCCAAATACCTCGCAAATTGGAGCCACTCTATCTTCAGAGGCTTTAAGCACTTCTACTGTTTTCGCCTCGTCATAATCTTTGCGCTTTTTAACATAAAGACAGGAGACGTCTTCCCCTGGAAGCGCTCCATTGACAAAGATGACTTTTCCATCTACATGAGCGACTCCCCTTCCGTCATTTGTGAGATCTGTAATAGAAACTTGAATAGGGTCTTTGGGTAATTTTGCCTTGCGTCGTGACATGTAAACTCTCGTCGTTAGAATAGTTGAAGCGACGAATCATATCATGAAAAGGAGAGAAAAAGAAATGGGGTGAACGACGGGGATCGAACCCGCGACAACCGGAATCACAATCCGGGGCTCTACCATCTGAGCTACGTCCACCATAGAAGATTTATGGAGTAATCGAGTTGGTGCGCTCGGCAGGACTCGAACCTGCTACCCTCGGCTTAGAAGGCCGATGCTCTATCCAGATGAGCTACGAGCGCTCAAGTCCAAGAGTTTACTCAATATGGAAATTGGTCGGGGCAGAGGGATTCGAACCCCCGACCCACTGGTCCCAAACCAGTTGCGCTACCAGACTGCGCTATGCCCCGAAAAAAGCTGTTCTCTAAAAGAGAGCGCTAATATATAGCGTTTCACTTTTAGTGTCAATTCATTGCTTGATTTTTAATCAAATTATTTATGCACGCTATCCTTAACCCATGAATAACTGAAGGAATATCCTTACGGTCAACTCTTTTTAGAGCAGAAGCAACCTCAAGTTCACGAATCGATTTTACGATTTCAATAAACCTTTTTTTATGAACACTAAAGGTTGGTTCACGTTGATCACTTGCCTCATAAATTGCTTCACACGCATCACAGAATAACTCCACAATCTCTGGATTACGAATGGCATCTAATCCAAGAATCAAAGATAAAATTTCTTCAGCCTCCAATTCGGAAAATTGCAGAAGTTGCCTGTGCCATTTTGCAACTTTAAAGGCAAGTTTATGAAAATCATTAGGCGTTCTAAGTCGATGACAAAAATCATCTACAACGTCAGGATCCAATGCATAACATAGAACTGAAAATCGAACGGAACGCATTGAGGTTATTTTAGCCGCCTCAGAAAGTGCGCGTAATACATTATCCCCCTCACCTTCAAATAGCACCGCTAATTCAGGGAAAAGTACGGACAAAACACCTAATTCTTTTAAACAATAAAAGAACTCTTCAGGATGACGTTCTCCTAAGGCTTTATAACACTCCTGCCATATTCTTTCAGCAACCAAATGTTCTAGCTCTCCTGATTGTTGCATTTGCAACACTAGTTGTTTTGTCTCATCTGCGATCGTAAAGCCATAGGAATAATAACGTGCATAAAAACGTGCAAGCCTAAGCACTCTAACAGGATCTTCAACAAAGGCATCGCTCACATGGCGCAGTATTTTATTTTCTATATCTGGAATACCACCATACGGATCAATATACTGCCCCCCTTCATTTTTTGCGATCGCATTAATCGTTAAATCACGTCGCAACAAATCTTCTTCTAAGGTCACAGAAGGAGCACTTGATACCGTAAACCCATGATAGCCTTTGCCATTTTTACGTTCTGTTCGGGCTAAAGCATACTCTTCTCGCGTGATCGGATGTAAATATACAGGAAAGTCCGCGCCGACTTGTTTAAAATTATTTGATAGCATCTCATCGTGTGTTGCCCCCACGACAACCCAATCATGATCTACAACAGGAATCCCTAAAAGCTCATCCCGAACGGCTCCACCCACTAAAAATGTTTGCATTTTTCGTTAAAAACCAAAGTGCGCTTTAGAAAATGCGACTCTTTCTGCGGGGGATTCAACAAAAAGCTTATCTTTAGCCTTAAGTTCAAGCACATGTTTCTCAACGGTAAGATTTCGGGCGGCAAGCCCAGCATCATTCGCGATCTGAATGTTTAACCCAGGTCGTGCATTCAGCTCAAGAATCATGGGGCCCTTTTCTTGATCAAGCACCATATCAACCCCAATATAGCCAAGATTAGAAAGCTCATAACAACGTGTTGCTAAATCAATAAACTCATCCCAATAAGGTAAAAGCACATCGCTTATGGAGTTATTGGTATCCGGATGACGATCAATCTTTTCATTCAGCCAAGTTGCCCGTAATGTTTTTCCTGTCCTCAAGTTAAGCCCAACACCGATTGCGCCTTGATGTAAGTTTGCCTTGCCATTTGATTGACGCGTCGGCAAACGGAGCATTGCCATTACAGGATAACCAAGCAATACAATAATACGAATATCAGGAACACCCTCGAAACTAATATTTTTAAAAATAGGATCAGGCGTAACACGATATTCAATCAGCGCGCGGTCACGCATACCTCCAAGAGAATAGAGCCCCGTTAAAATATTTGAAATTTGGTATTCCATTTCTGAAAGCGTAATTAACTTCCCTGAAACAGTTTTAAATCGCTTATCATCAAAACGATCCGCAATTACAATAATTCCGTCTCCTCCTGCGCCTTGTGCAGGTTTGATCACAAAATCATTTCTTCCTTTTAAGATATTTGAAAGCTGATTAATATCGCGTTCTGTTTCAATAATGCCATAGAGCTCAGGAACATGAATTCCCTCCTCGATCGCTTTTGCTTTCGTGAGAATTTTATCATCCACAAT
>CAZBKP010000160.1:0-4169 GCA_964492525.1 uncultured Cardiobacteriales bacterium | reverse complement strand
CTTTAAAATTTTGAGTTCTAATGATAATAAAACTAATCTCTTTAATAAAGTTTTCTACAGTAGCCCTCCTATCTTCCTCAGAAATAAGGTCTACTTTATTTAGAACAAGCCAACGAGTTCTTAACGATAAATCATCGCTGTAGTTTTCAACTTCTTTTGAAATGACAGTAAAGTCTTCAATTGGATTTTGGGAATCACTGTAAGGAGATAAATCTACGATATGTAAAAGAAGAGATGTGCGAGAAAGATGTTTTAGAAATTTATGCCCAAGTCCTGCTCCTTCAGATGCACCTTCTATAAGGCCTGGAATATCAGCCATCACAAAGCTGTCTAAGGGGCCCACTCTAACAACACCTAAATTAGGATGAAGCGTCGTAAAAGGATAGTCTGCAACTTTAGGTCGAGCAGCAGAAACAGCACGTATTAGTGTAGATTTTCCTGCATTTGGAAGTCCTAATAATCCAACATCCGCGAGTACCTTGAGCTCAAGTCTTAATCTTCTCATCTCCCCCGGCGTGCCTGGTTTTGTTTGTCTAGGGGCTCGATTAGTGGATGATTTAAATCGAGTATTTCCAAGTCCGTGAAATCCACCCTGTGCGACCTTAGCAATCTGTCCATCCTCAGTTAGATCACAGATAAATTCTTCAGTATCAGCATCAAATACTTGTGTTCCTAATGGAACTGTAAGTGTTAAATCATCGCCAGCTTTTCCTGTACAATTCGCACCGCGCCCATTCTCGCCTCGTTGAGCTTTGAATTTTTTGTTATAACGGTAATCAATGAGCGTATTGACCGTATCAGAGGCTAGAAGAAAGACGCTACCACCATCTCCACCATCTCCACCATCGGGTCCTCCAAAAGGAATGAATTTCTCTCTACGAAAGCTTAAACAGCCATCTCCACCATTGCCTGCTTCTACTACAATAATAACTTCATCTACAAATTTCATGGTTATTCTCCTCTGATAAATAACCTAAAAACACAAAAGCCCCATGAATTAGGGGCTTTTGTGAAATATAAAATCGAAAAATTAAGCAATCGGTTGAATGCTTACGAATTTACGATTTTTAATTCCTTTAGTTTCAAATACAACATGACCATCTTCTTTTGCAAAAAGAGTATGATCTTTACCACAACCTACATTTGTTCCTGCATGAAAACGAGTTCCACGTTGACGAACAATGATTGATCCTGCAGACACTAATTCACCACCATAACGCTTAACCCCTAAGCGTTTACTTTCTGAATCGCGTCCGTTACGGCTTGAGCCGACGCCTTTCTTCTGTGCCATGTTTAAATCCTCTTAAAATGGGTTACTTAAATTTACGCTGAAATAGAAGTAACTTTGATTTCTGTAAAATGTTGACGATGCCCTTGGTGTTTGCGAGAGTGCTTACGGCGACGGAATTTGATGATTTCAATTTTACGTCCGCGACCTTGTTTGCGTACTTCCGCAACAACTTTTGCACCCGAAACTAAAGGAGAACCTACAACAGTTTCACCTTCTTTACCTACTAATAAAACTTCAGAAAATTCTACATTAGAACCTTCGTCCGCATTTTCAATTTTTTCGACACGAAGGATTTGTCCTTCTGCCACACGGTATTGTTTACCGCCTGTTTTGATTACAGCGTACATGAATGATGCTCCGCAAAGTTAAAAGAATTCGATTGTTTATTATTGAATAAATAACAACTCATAAAAAGGACGTAATTGTATTAAAGAAACGCTTATTCGTCAAGGTGAGATTTATAATGATTCTTATTAATTAGGGAAAGATTCTTAGTTTATTAGTGTAGATATTTCAATATAGAAAAAAATAATATTTATAAACCTTGATTCTTATCAAGGTGCTTTTTTATTTAAAAAGTATTTTAGTGCGATTCATATAAAAATCAAAGGAAGTGCTTGATGACCACAAAGGTTTCGAAGTTTAGGGAATGGGGTAAGTTTTTTGTGATTGGGTTTATTGGATTGCCTATCGCTGCTGTTTTATTGCTTTGTGCATACGGTTTTATAATCTGGTTTATGCAACTTCTATTTTGGGGTCCACCACAATAACATTTTTGGTCAAAGAATATTCAATTACATTACAAATAGAGGTTATTTAAGTGCGTTGGTTAATTTCGTTAATTAAAAGTTTTTTTCGTTGGTTCACAAAGCCGGCAGTAAGTATCGGGTTAGGTGTACTCGTTACAGGTGGATTTATTGCTGGAATAATCTTTTGGCAGCTTTTTAATACAGGAATGGCAGTCACAAACGAAGAAAAATTTTGTGTAGGCTGTCATACAATGTCTCACAATTTAGAAGAGCTAAAAGAAACAGTACATTGGAAAAATCGATCAGGTGTCCGTGCTTATTGTGCAGATTGTCATGTGCCTCATAGTTTTACAGATAAAATGGCGCGAAAAATGCAAGCGAGTAGAGAAGTTCTTGCCCATGTTATGGGAGATATTGGAACAAAAGAGAAATTTGAAGAGAAAAGATTGATGCTTGCTCAGCGTGAGTGGAAGCGTATGACTGCGAATGGTTCAAAAGAATGTCGAGCATGTCATGATTATAAAAGCATGGACTTTAGTAAAATGAGCATTATGGCACAAACTCAGATGAAAAATGCAGCAGAGCTTGATACCGCATGTATAGAGTGTCATAAAGGGATCGCACATAAGTTGCCTGAAATTAAAAATGAGCGAAGCCCAGAGCTATCTAAATTATTAGCAGATGCAAGAAATGAAACGATTGGCGTTAATCAAAAAGGATACAATATTATTCCTCAGGCGCTTTATATGGATGAGGCGATGACTCAAAAAATAGGTAGTTTGGAAACGGCAACTTCTGTGACTGTCATTGAGAATGGTAAAGACGCAGATAAAATTGAATTAAATTTATGGCGTAAGAAAAAAGGCTTTGGTCGAGTTTGGTTTGAAAAATTTGGGCTTAATGTTGTGAGTGCAATTTTTGATAAAACTTTCTCACAAAATAGTCAAAATTTTGAGGTTTTAGAAGTCAAAGAAGATCCTTTAACAGGATTAGAATGGCAACAAGTTAAGACGAAGGTATGGGTGAAAAAAGGTGATCTTGCAAAATCTTCCGATAAACTATGGCAAGTCGCTAAAAACAACTTCTCAACAAGCTGTAGTGTTTGTCATAGGCCACCTGCGGAAGATCATTTTGATGCGAATACATGGCCGGGTATTTTTAGTGGAATGGTTGGGTTTACAAATATGGATGCAGATACGCAAAAACTCGTATTAAAGTATCTCCAATTCCATTCATCAGATTTTAATCAAGATCGTAACGATAATACGAACTCATCAAAATAACAGAACAAAGGATTGTTATGGATATGAAACAAACACGTAGAGGATTTTTAAAAGCTTTTGCTGCAACATCCATTGGTAGCATGATTCCAAATGTTCTATTTGGAGAAGAAGTTGTCACAAAAACAGCCATGCAAGAAACAAATAATGCTTTGGTTAAATGGAAGTTCTCGGGTTCTCATTGGGGGGCTTTTAGAGCTAAGATTGTAGGAGGAACTTTAACAGAAGTTAAGCCTTTTGAATTCGATAAACACCCAACCGCTATGCTAGAGAATATTCCAGGTGTTGTATACAACTCATCTAGAGTCCGTTATCCAATGGTTCGTTTAGATTGGTTTAAAAATGGGTATAAAAGTGATACGACTCAACGAGGAGATAATCGATTTGTACGTGTCAGTTGGGATCAGGCTTTAGATCTTGTCTATAATGAATTAGAGCGAATTCAAACGGAACATGGTGCATGGGCGCTTCATATTGCAAATGTTGGCTGGAGGTCAGTAGGGCAAGTTCATAGCTGTGGAAATCACATGCTTCGTGCAATTGCCATGCATGGATCTGGCGTAACAACTGCAGGAGATTATTCAACAGGTGCGGGGCAAACAATTTTGCCATACGTTCTTGGGTCGACTGAAGTGTATTCACAAGGAACGTCATGGCCATTAATTCTTGAAAATAGTGATGTCATCGTTTTTTGGGGGAATGATCCCATAAAGAATCTCCAAGTTGGATGGAATACAGAAACACATGAGTCATTTCCTTACTTTGAGCAACTGCGAGATAAAATTGCAGAAGGAAAGATAAAAGTTATTTCGGTGGATCCTGTAAAGAGTAAAACGCAAAATTTTCTAA
>CAZBKP010000159.1:0-4278 GCA_964492525.1 uncultured Cardiobacteriales bacterium | reverse complement strand
TTCTTGTGATTCAATCCTTTTTGCATGTTCCCATTCAAGGATCTATTCTACTATTTACATTAGGCGCGGCCGTTTATCTTTTTGCAACGACCTCTTTAGGAATCTATCTAGCAACACTTGCTCGCAATATGCCTCAGTTTGGAATGTTACTTTTATTAATTCTGATTCCATTACAAATGTTATCAGGGGGAATGACGCCTCGTGAAAGTATGCCTATTTTTATCCAAAATGTAATGCTCATTGCGCCCACCACACACTTTATTGAGTTAGGAAAAGGAATTCTCTTTAGAGGTGCGGATATTACGATTGTATGGAAATCATTCCTTGCGCTCTTTGTGATTGGAGCGGCACTCTTCTACTTTGCACATAGACGATTCCGCTCAACATTAAGTAAAATGGCATAATGGATACGATTTCGATACTATACTCACTTTATTTATATTAATCATAGCGACTTTTATGAAACGATCTTCTCTATTTTACTCCTTCCTATTGTCTAGCCTTATTTTATCAGGCTGTGCATCGCTTCCTCCCCAAGACCCTAGTCAACCGCTCCAGCATTTTAATAGTATTGGTCGGGTTGCCTTAAAATCTTCTCAAGAAAGCGGTCAAGCAAGCTTCGTTTGGAAACAAAAGAGCCCTGAGAATATTGATCTTTTAATTCAAGGTCCTCTTGGCAAAGGTCGAGTTGACCTTGCTGTTTCACCGAAAAAGACAATACTCACTATGGATGGCAAGACGTATGAAGGCACCTCTCCCGATGAGCTCTTCTTCGCAATCACAGAGATTAACTGGCCTGTTTCAAATATGAAATCTTGGTTGATTGGAAAACCCATCAATGAAGCAACGCAAATCACGATGAACTCAAAAGGAAAACCTGAATCCTTTGTAGAAAATGGATGGACGGTTCACTATGATGAATGGATGACATATAAAAAACGTCCTGTTCCTAAACGAATCACGCTTACTAACAATGATGTGCGCTTACGAATCTTAGTCGAGCATTGGCAATACTAAATGCAAACACATACGTTTTTATCTCCTGGCAAAATTAATCGTTTTCTAAGAATCGTACGTCAAGAGCCCAATGGCTATCACTATTTACAGACGATATTTCAATTTATTGATCTATGCGATCAGATTCACTTTACCTTAAGAGACGATGATGAACTCGTGGCGGATTATCATAATGAGATTATTACGAAAGAGAATGATCTGATTTTAAAAGCGATTGTCGCCTTAAAGACGTATGCTCAGGAAACGAGAAAGAATATTCATTGTTCAGGGGTTTCGATCTCATTAGATAAGCAACTCCCTACAGGCGCAGGACTCGGCGGAGGTAGTTCCAATGCTGCAACCGCACTCATTGCAATGAATAGACTTTGGAATTTGAATTTCACAAACGAACAATTACAGATGATTGGAAGAAAGTTAGGGGCGGATGTTCCTATCTTCATTTATGGCAAAAGTGCTTGGGCAGAAGGAATTGGCGATCAATTCACGCCGCTCTCTCCTCCCGAGGAATCTCTTGTCTTAATTGTGCCCCCCATCTCGATTAGTACTCAAAAGATTTTCACAAGTGAAGTTCTTGAAAGGTCTCATGACAAACTTAACATTGATGTTCATACCCCTTACGTTAATGATTGCACAAGTGCGATCTTCAAGCTTTATCCTGAGATGAAGAAACTGATAAATGACTTAGAAAACGCCTCTTTTTTACCTAAAATCACAGGAACAGGTGCGTGTTTATTCTTTTCCGTTCTAGAAAATCAACTAAAATTACTTGAGGAGATTTGTAAACAGCATAAATGTACATATACACAGTTTAAATCACTCAACAGATCCCCTATGTATAGTTCACTTGATAGCGCCCACCCTCTAACCGAGTAATAAAGCCTTCTATTTCCATCATTAAAATTGCTTGCGTAATACTCTCACTACTCTCATTCAGAACAATGATTAGTTCATCTATAGTCAGAGGTACAGATAATTGGTCAAAGATTTTTCTTTGAAAAGAGTCTTCTGGTTTTATAATTAGTTTAGATGCACTAATATCATTAGAAGGATAACTCGATACTTCCGAAGTAAAAGATTCATTAGGAAGCCAATATTTAAACTCTTCATAAATATCTCCTACATTTTCTACAAGTTTAGCACCTTGCCTAATAAGCAAGTGGCATCCTTTCGATTGAGGATTATGAATAGAACTTGGAATTGCAAATACTTCTCGGCTATATTCCCCTGCCATTCTAGCTGTAATTAATGATCCAGACTGCTTTGCTGCTTCAACAACTAATACCCCTAAAGATAACCCAGCAATAATTCGATTCCGTTTAGGAAAATTATTTGCAATTGGTGGCGTTAATAATGGAAACTCACTGACAAGACACCCACCCTTCTCAACAATTTCTTGTGAAAGAATTTGATTTTGTTGAGGATATATTTTATTCAATCCAGTACCTAATACCGCTATAGTTGGGCGATTAAAATCAGCACATCCTTTGTGAGCATATGTATCAATCCCCATCGCTAATCCACTTGTAATCACAATCCCATACTGGCTCAATGCTTTAGAAAACTCATAAGCATTTTGTTCGCCTTCTTTAGTAGGATGCCGAGAGCCAACCATTCCTAGTTGTGGAGCTGATAATATCGAAGGATTACCTTCGACAAAAAGAATCATAGGCGCATCGTCGACTATTTTGAGGAGTTCAGGATAACGTGCATCATCTATTGTTAAAATATGGCGATTTTCACTACTTTCAAACCATTTAATCGCAGAGGCTGCACTCTTTTCAACGTCATTTGTACGAGATGCAATCACACTATCAGGCAGTCCTGCTTTTTTCCAATCTGCATTAGAAGCTTCATAAGCAACCTTTGCAGATCCAAACTGTTTGATTAAATGGGCTAACCATTTATTTCCAATATTTTTTGTATAAAAAAGACACAACCACTCAAACATGATTCCCTCACTACTGATTGAGCCACTCCATATAGCGCATCACACCTTCTCTAACATTTGTAAATGAAGCATCATAGCCTGCTGCCCGCACTTGATCTAAATTTGCTTCTGTAAACGTTTGATAGCGCCCTTTTAATTCTTCTGGAAAAGGGACATACTCCAATATCCCCCTTTTATGGAAATCCAATACGGTATCTGCAATTACTTGAAACGATTCTGCATGTCCTGTTCCACAATTATAAATACCTGATTTATCATTTTGCCAAAACCAATAATTCATTTTGGCGACATCTTCAACATAAATGAAATCGCGCTTAAACCCTTCACTACCTTCAAACAATTGAATTGGCTCATTATTATGGATTTGTTGATTTAAATGATACGCAACACTTGCCATTTTCCCTTTATGAGACTCTCTTGGTCCATACACATTAAAATATCTAAAACCACATATCGGAGATGATGCTGTTGGAAAAATATTGCGCACATATTGATCAAATAAAAATTTGGAGTAACCGTAAACATTCAAAGGCTTTTCAAAGGCTCTTGACTCAATAAAGTGATCACTCCTACCACCATAGGTTGCCGCTGAAGATGCATATAAAAATGGTATTTTCATATTTAATGCATATGCCAATAATGCTTTAGAATACTCATAGTTATTGTTCATCATATATTGCCCATCCCACTCTGTGGTTGATGAACAGGCTCCCTCATGAAAAATGGCTTCTATCTTTGGTAACTCACCATTTCTAACTCGATCGATAAACACGTCACGATCCAGATAATCAGCAATATCAAGATCAACCAAATTTGCAAATTTTGTTCCATTTTTTAAATGATCAACAACAAGAATATTGTTATGACCTTGATCATTTAAATATTTGACAATATTGCTTCCGATAAATCCAGCACCACCTGTAACAACGATCATTGTATGTTCCTATGATTAATTAATTCCGCATTATGATAGACAGAGAATGAGGAGAACTCAATCAGTTTAATCAGATCATTATGTGTAAAAATACCTCACGATATGAAAGAAAACAGGCGCAGCAAAGCATAAAGAGTCCATACGATCCATCATTCCTCCGTGCCCTTCTATTATTGCCCCAAAGTCTTTAACTCCCCGATCACGTTTAATTGCAGACATACAAAGCCCACCACAAAACCCTAAAAATGTCAGCACAAGAGAGATCATTCCTGCAGTGATAAAATCAAAAGGCGTTATCCACCATAATAATGCACCGATGAAGCTCGCACTCAATGTGCCTCCAATAAATCCCTCAACGGTTTTATTTGGGCTTAATTTT
>CAZBKP010000158.1:0-4284 GCA_964492525.1 uncultured Cardiobacteriales bacterium | reverse complement strand
AATGCTTTTCTCTTTCTTCCAAATTTCCGCAATATCCGCATACTCTTTATAAAGATCTTCAATCTCTTTTTCGAGAATTTCTAAACGTTTTTTTGAGGCTTCATCTTTCTCTTTTTTGATCGCTTCTCGCTCAATTTTAAGCTGAATTAAACGACGATCCAACTTGTCCATCTCTTCGGGTTTAGAATCGATCTCCATTCGAATATGGCTTGCCGCTTCATCAATCAAGTCAATCGCCTTATCAGGAAGCTGACGATCGGTAATATAACGGTTGGAAAGTGTCGCTGCGGCAACAATGGCCGGATCTGTAATCTCAACCCCATGATGAATTTCATAGCGCTCTTTGAGCCCACGCAAAATGGCAATCGTATCTTCAACTGTAGGTTCATCGACCAATACCTTTTGGAAACGACGCTCAAGCGCAGGATCTTTCTCAATATATTGACGATATTCATCGAGCGTAGTTGCACCAATACAGTGGAGTTCACCACGAGAGAGTGCAGGTTTTAACATATTCCCTGCATCCATCGCACCATCCCCTTTTCCTGCGCCGACCATAGTATGAATCTCATCAATAAAGAGAATGATCCTACCTTCATGTTTTACAAGTTCATTGATAACCGCTTTTAAACGCTCTTCAAATTCACCACGGAATTTAGCGCCTGCAATTAATGCACCCATATCAAGCGATAATAACGATTTGTTTTTGAGTCCTTCAGGAACTTCTCCATTTACGATACGTTGTGCGAGTCCTTCAATGATTGCTGTTTTACCTACACCTGGCTCACCAATTAATACAGGATTGTTTTTTGTACGACGAGAAAGCACTTGAATACAGCGACGAATCTCATCATCACGACCAATCACTGGGTCTAATTTTCCTTCTTCCGCACGCTTGGTTAAATCCACACAATATTTGGAGAGCGCCTGACGATTCTCCTCTGAATTTGCATCTGTCACAGACTCTCCTCCTCGAACACTATCAATCACGCTATTTAATTTATCTTTTGTTAAGCCAAGAGATTTAAAAATATCGGCAAGTTTGCCTTTCTCATCTAAAATTCCCATTAAGAACATTTCAGATGAAATAAATTGATCTTGCCTTGCATTTGCTGCCTTTTCAGCCGCAATCAATGTTCTTTGTAAGTTTTGGCTCACATGAATATTGTTGTTTCCTTCAACCTGAGGAAAGGCTTTAATTAAAGCTTCAACGTCTTCGGTTAAACGCATCACATTAGTGCGCGTTTGGCGAAGAAGTGGAACAATTGATCCATCTTTTTGCGAGAGCATTGCCATTAATACATGCTCAGGCTCGATATACTGATTATTATGCGAAATCGCAATACTTTGCGCTTCACTTAATGCGCTTAAAAACGCCGTTGTAAATTTTTCTTGATTCATAAATAAACCTCCAATATAAACTTTTATCTACGAAGGAATATGGTGTTGATTGATCAAAAAACAAGCCTTTTCTTGAAATTTTTATCAATATTTGTTAAGCGAATTATCTTTCACTTGAAAAACGATGTTTCATCTTATATATATAGTAGGTTATCAATCCAATTTAGAGGTTATCATGTTAAAAAAAGTTATACTCGGTGCATGTTTATTATCAGGAATCGCATTCGCACAATCTCCTGTTAAGATTGCTGTTGAAGGCTCTTACCCTCCTTTTAGTTACTTAAATCCAGATCGTACATTGGGTGGATTTGAGGTGGATCTTGCGAATTTATTTTGTGAAAAAGCACAATTAAAATGCGAGATTGTTCAGGTCGAATTTGATGCACTCATTCCTTCTTTAAATACGAAGAAGATTGATGCAATCTTAGCTTCTATGTCGATTACTGAGCCTCGTAAACAAGTGATCGATTTCACGAATAAATATTATCAAACCCCTGCGCAATTCGTAGCGACCAAAGGACTCTATAAGAATTTTGAAACGAAAGATATTAAAGGGAAATCGATCGGTGTTCAAAGCGGTACGATTCATGAAACTTATGCAAACGATGTCTTTAAGAAAGACGCAGAGGTCAAAAGCTACCGCAATCTCGATGAGGCGATTATGGATTTAGATTCAGGCCGAATTGATTTTGTATTTGCGGATACTGCAGCCGTAGATGATGGTTATCTTCGTAAAGGGTATGATAAGACGCTCGAGTTTATCGGCTCTGACTATAGTGATCCAAAGTGGTTTGGAGAAGGTATCGGTATTGGTATTCGTAGAGGAGAGGATGCGTTAAAAGAGAAATTTAACGAAGCAATTAAGGCGTCTCGCCAAGATGGAAGCTATCAAAAAGTTGCAGAAAAATACTTTTCTATCGATGTTTATGGAAATGAGTAAGCATATTTAATTTAATAAAAAAAGAGGCTACATATGTAGCCTCTTTTGTTTTAGTCATTTATTTTAACTTTATAGTAAGCGTCTAAGTGACGTTCTGCTTGGAGTTAAAGGTCTTTGTTTACTTGCACCTAAAGAAAGTCCTTTCGTATAATTACCTTCTTCATCGAGAAGATCGATATCGCTTCTCTCTTTCTCAATTTTTCCTATAGTACTAGTTGTACCACCCTCTTTTTCAAGTTTGGACTTGGTATCCTGATCTAAAGTCGATCTTCCAATATCACCACCAGAAAGTCCCCCTTCTGCCGTAATATCATTTCCAGATGGAGAACCAATATTGCGTCCTTCAAAATTCTTTCCTGCAATATTATTCTCTCCATCATATAGTCCACCTTTAAGTCCAGAATCCATTTTTAGTGTAAGTAATTTAGAGAAAGCATAGTCCGAAACACATGGGTCGATAGGTTTACCCTTTTCATCAAGTTCAACAATTTCATCAATTCCCCAGGTTGTAAAGATAATATCGCCTCTTGCAAATCGAGGTGCTCTTATAATTCGTTCACCTGTGGGTTTTGATTCACCTTCAAATTGTAAAGGAATGATCCATCCATTATTGACTTTGGATGAAGTCGATGTATCAACTTTGACTATGATTTCATCTTTCGGACCTCGTTTGATAATACGTTTAGAAAGATCATCAGGAGTAATAGCATCTTGCTGGTTTAAGTCCCTTAGTGCAACAGCATATTGGACTGTTTTAGAAAGATCACCTCTATCATATTTTTCAACACTATTTCGGCCTGTCCCAAAGAATATCCAACCGTTCTTATTTTTATCTAAAGTATACAAAGGCTTTGCAGTTATAGGATTATTTGTATTGAGTCTAGTATTATTGGGCTTATAAACTTCTACAACTTCCCAAGACGAATCATTTTCTAGGTTATTGTCCTTCACATTAATGCGATATAGGCTACCAGAAGTATCACCCACAAATATTTTTTTCAATCTCTGATAACCAGTAGAAGGATCAAGTTCGACAATTAAAGTAGGCGATGATGCCCCTCCTCCATGCTGGTTGAGGATAATCTCCTTAATTAAATTACCATTTTCAATATCAACAACATATAGAGAAGAAACTTCATTTTGGTATCCGTTTCCGAAAATAACAATACCCTGTCCGCCATTGGAAGTCGGATGTTTTCTATTGAAAAATTCAAAATCTGAATAAGTATATCCTAGATTACTAAACTGTTTCATTGCCACTTTGCTTTCATTAACAATTTCGAATAGTGGTTTGATTTTAGCATCCGTATTTGAAAATGTGGTAGTACTACCATTTGTAGTAGGTGTTGCTTTGAATATTTGGTAGCCAACAATCCCTTTGCCACCAGCACCCATTCCAGAGACTCCTACAGTTCTAATATCACCATAGCTATCTTTAAATTCAAATAGACCGATTGAACCATCCATACTAAATTGGAAGGGTACATTAATTGATGTAATGTCTGGGAAGCGATAGGTTAAAAATCCTGGTAAATAGGTCGCAATATGGTCTCCAAAACGTCCATTTTTAAGGTCTATTCCTGATCTTAGGAAATGAACCAGACCATCATTTGCATTGATGATGAGCATGTTACTTTGCATATTATTAAATTTGTGGAGGACGTATTGGTTAAATTCCTGTTTTATTATTCCCGACATAAAGTCCAAATTAACATACTCTCTATCCTTAGCGAAACCTTTGATTTCTGAGTTAATGACTGGGCCGATTATAGAATATCTTTTACCAACCGTGTCATTATCTGGGGAAAAACTACTTGCACCTATATTATAACCTTTTAACCATAGGTAGTGATCCATTGTTAATGGATTGGTTGCATTTTCAGCATCAAGATGAGTTTCTTCAAAATTTTTCTTAAGAATATCAAATGTCAAATTTGTCGATT